>VGRA01000233.1 GCA_016875515.1 Deltaproteobacteria bacterium
CCGCCGCCGCAGTCCCGGTCCGAGTGGCAGTTGGCCCACCCGTGGGTGGCGGCGAAGGAGGCGACGAGGAGGAGCACTCGGAGCACGGAGAGGAGTCTACCCCGGCAGCAGGGCCTGTCTCGCCCGCGTGCTGTGCGCCCGCGCGCGGGTTGGCGGGTGCGCAGGGCTGTGGTTGGGTCCGCTCGTTTCGTTGCGCTGAGGAGCGTCCATGCCTTCCCTGCTTCGTCCGCTCGCCGCGGGCCTGCTCAGCTTCACCCTGCTCAACTGCCAGTGCGGCCAGCCCGCGGTGGAGGATCCCTGCGTCCCGGAGTTCTGCGCGGGGTGTTGCGTGGACGGCATGTGCCGTGCCTGCGCGGAGCCGGAAGTGGATGGCGGAAGCCTCCCGGATGCGGGGGGGCCTTCCGGAGAAGACGGAGGGGTGGACGCGGGCCCCGGTCCGCAGCCGGACGCAGGTGTGCCGGACGCAGGGGGCGGAACAGGCGGTGGGATGGGCGGTGGTGCTGGAGGCGGTACTGGCGGCGGTGCAGGTGGTGGCGGCGGTGGCCAGCCCGGGCCGGTCTTCTTCGACGGCGGCTGGATGCTTCCGGTGTTGCCGCCCCAGCCTGCCCTGGTCGGGGATGGCGGGACGACCGTGGTGGTGCAGGGCGGGGTGGACCCGTCTGCGCCGGGGAAGTTCGGCGGCGCGCCCACGGGCGGTGCCATCAGCGTGGCCTACCCGCCGGACGGGGTGATGCTGCCGCCGAACACCAACTCCATCGAGTTCCACTTCGTCCCAGCGGCGGGGCAGACGCTGTTCCGCTTCACCTTCATTGCGCCCACCACCACGTTGGAGGTGTACACGGGCTGCACCCCGGTGGGCGGCGGGTGCGTCTTCACCCCGGATGGATCCTTCTGGTCCAGCTTGGTGGCGTACGCGCGCGGCACGGTGCCGGTGAAGTGGACGGTGTCCGGGGTGAACGGGGCGTCTCCGGGCAACGTGGGGAGCTCCACCGTGCAGTCCCTCTCCTTCACCGAGCAGGACCTCACCGGTGGCCTCTACTACTGGGACAGCGCAGGGTCCGTGGTCCGCTACGACTACGGATACCCCTACTCCCCGAGGCAGACCTTCCTGGACCGGGCCACCGCGGGGGCCACCACCTGCGTGGGCTGCCACGTCATCTCCCGGCAGGGGAACCTGGTGGCGGTGGGCAAGGACATCCCCATGCCCGCTGCGTACTCGGTGATGAAGGTGGTCTCCCGCAGCGTGGCCAGCTCCACCTCGGGGCCGTTGACGGGCGGGGCCAACTTCTTCAGCTTCAGCCCGGACGAGAAGTACATGCTCCAGTCCAACGGGGCGAAGATCGAGTGGCGGGACCTGGTGTACGGCACCACGCAGCAGGTGAGCAACCAGGGTACCATGCCGGACTGGTCCCCGGACGGGGCCTCCATGGTGTACGTGAAGCCGCCCTCGTCCCCGTTCCCCATCCCCGGGCTCGGCGGAGTGGGTTCGCCGGGCGTGCAGTCCGGCACGCTGATGACGCAGTCCTTCACCGGGACCGGGTTCGGCTCGCCGCAGGTGCTGGTGCCCTCCAACGGCAAGAACAACTACTACCCGTCCTACTCTCCGGACGGCGAGTGGGTCCTCTACAACCACTCGCCCTCCAACACCGAGTCCATGACCAACGCCGCGCCCGCGGACGGCGGCTACCCGGACGGCGAGCTGTGGGCGGTGGATGCGCAGGGCGGGATGCCGGTGAAGCTGGCAGCGGCAAGCGCCCCGGGGGCCTGCTCGTGGCCCAAGTGGGCCCCGGTGCGGCACGACTATGCGGGCGGGCAGGTGATGTGGCTTACCTTCTCCAGCGCGCGCGCCTACGGGCTGCGGCTGGCGGACTGGCAGAAGACGCAGCTGTGGATGGTGGCGTTCGATCCGACGCGGATCCGCAACGGGCAGGATCCCAGCTTCCCGGCCTTCTGGCTGCCGTTCCAGGACATGGGCACCGGCAACCACATTGGACAGTGGAGCACCACCATCCCGCGCGGCAACTGCACCACGGCGGCCCAATGCAATGCGGGCGAGGTGTGCCAGGCGGGGAAGTGCCGGCCGGGCTGAGCCTCAGAGCCCGAGGCCGAGGCGCGCACGCATCTGCTGAGTGGTGTGGGCGCGGTCCGGGGACGTGGCGGCCACGGCGGGGGAGGCCATGGCCTGATCGAGGAAAGCGCCTGCCTCGTCCCGGAGGGCGCGCGCCACCGGGGCGTCCGGCGCAAGCCAGCCCATGCGGAGCCAGTTTGGGGCGAGCAAAAGCCCGAGCATCCCGGTGGGGGAGGCGTCCCGGGCAGCCTGTCCCAGCAGGGCCACCTCCCACCGCCACTGGGGCCTCGCCTCGAGCACGGCCGTGTCCTGCAGGGACTGGAAGAAGAGCGGCGCCACCAGGTCGTCAAACCGCTTGATGGCCAGACGCTCTCGGGCGCGCTGGCGGATGTCCGGGGACCAGGCGCCGCGCCAGCCATGTCGCTCCGCGAGGTACTCGCAGATGACCGTGGACTCGAAAAGGACGAGCCCGTCGTCCTCCAGCACGGGGACGGCGCCGGTGGGGGAGTGGGCAAGGGAGTCTGCCGGCTTGCGGGAGAGATCGATCTCTCGAGGTTCATGCGGGAGACCTACCTGCTGCTGCAGCGCGCGGACGCGCTGCGCAGAGGGACAGCCGGCGGCAGAGAAGAGGCGCATGGGCATGTTCGTTCACCGCAAGACGCACCGCGCGCAAGCGGGGATCGGCCCACCCCGAGCGCGCTCAACGACCCCGTTCCCCACGTGGGCCGTGCCAGCATGCGGGCGCGCAGGGCGCTGGTGGTCGGGGACGTGGCCGTGGTGTCCGAACCCGGCGGCGTTACCACTGGGCGGGACCCGAGTCTTGCGGCCTTTGCATCCGACAGATCAGGATGGTACCCCCGTAGCACCCGCAGCCGGAGTGAACCCATGGGCCCCGTCCGTGTCTTAATTGCAGGCGTTCACCGCCTGGTGTCCGAGGGCATTGGGGGGCTGCTCGCGGGCTCCTTCGAGGTCGCGGGCGTGGCGGCGGACGACGAGGAGAGGGTGGGCCTGGCCCGGGAGCTGAAGCCGGACGCGGGCACGCCGAAGTTGGACGGCATTTCGGCGCTCCAGGACTTGAAGGACGAGGCCGTGCCGTCCCGGGCGATGATCCTCGCCGCCAGCCAGGCAGGCATTTCGCTGGACTGACCCATGTTCCGGATCGGCTCGGAGGAGGCGCTGCTGGAGGCTTTCCGGCCCAAGGACCGCAAGCAGGTGACGGTTCCCCGGGAAATGAAGTTCCCCTTGATTGCCCAGCACTACCACGCGTGGGCGCACCCGGCCGGCGGGCGGGTGTTCCTCGTGTTCGCGGTGAAGGGCGGGGTGCCCACGGGGATCGCCTTCGACGTGGACGGCGGGATCGCCGCGGTGCCGAAGATGTGTGACTGGTGCCACTGCGGCCGGCTGGGCAACCAGGTGGGGCTGCTCTCCGCGCGGCTGAACGCAAAGAAGACCGTGGGCGTGCACGTGTGCACGGACCTGGGCTGCAAGCAGAAGTTGGAAGACGCCGCCAACCGGGGCGGCAGCAGCCCGCTGCCAGGCATTGAGCGGCTGGTGGCGCGCATGGGCCGGTTCGCGGAGGAGGCGCTGGGGATCGACCTGTCCGGGGCCGGCCGCTGACGCGCGGTCAGCCGTTGTCCATCCGCGCGTCCGCGCCCGGAAGCCGGATCACGCGCCCCCACGGGGTGGGGGCTACCCGGCATCAGCGCCCACAGGACCGGGTACGGAGGCGCCTCGCGAGGGACCTCGGCGCAGCCTTCCGTGAAGAACAGCAGCGCGTCTGGCGGTGACGGCGCGAGCCGCCGAAAGACGGGGTTGAAGTCCGTGCCGCCCCCACCCCGGAACTCGAGCCGCTCCGGCTGTGGCAGGTTGTCCTCGAAGCGCTGGTCCAGCTGCACCGCGGCGTCACACACGAGGAGGCGGATCTCGTAGCGGTCGAACGCGCCGAGGATCCGCCGGAACTCCGTGACGAAGCGGGACAGTTCCCGCTGGACGCTGCCGGACGTGTTCACGGCGAGCGCGATCCGGAGCACGTGGCCGCTGCGCGAGGGGAGGCACAGCCCGCGGTGGACGTGGCGGCGGGCGGGAGGCAGCCACGACAGCCGGCCGCCGCTGGTTCGGAGCAGGAAGTCCCGCAGCTGCGCCTGAGTGGGGATCTCCGGCGCCAGCACCGCCTGGATGGCCCGCGCCAGCTGTCCCGGTAGGTGCCCGGGGAGCGCCTGCCCGAGCGCGACGAGCCGCTCGGCCCAGGCCTCCGCCTCCTCCCGGTTCACGCGCCCGGGGTAGGCCGGGTCGAACTTGCCCGCGATGAGGCCCGCGTCGGCGTCCAGCTCTCGGGAGGGGCCGGAGGGCTGCACAGCGCCACCACCGGCGTGGCCGCGAGCCGGGGATCCGCCCGCAGCCGCTTCAGGGCGTCCACGCCCGTCCCCACGGCCAACACGCCGCACACCAGCAGCACCGCGGGGGCCGCCTCCGCCACTGCGCCCGCGAAGGACTCCGAGGTCGTCTGGAACGTCTGGAACGTCTGGACGTCGAACGCGTCCTGCAGCGCACGGGTCGCCAACAGGGCGACGACGCGATCATCCGAGATGAGGGCTGCGCGCAGGCGGGGCATTGACCGTTCCGCATGCTGCCCGCGCACGCGTGGCTTGCCACGTTTGGATCACGGGTGAGCTAGTGTTCCAGATCCATGATCAGCACCCACATCCTGGATCTGAGTACCGGCCAGCCCGCAGCCGGCGTGCAGGTGACGCTGGAGAAGGACGGCGCGCCGCTGAAGACGGAGGCCACCAACGCGGACGGGCGCATTGCCTTCCAGGTGGCGCACGAGCCGGGGGTGTACCGCCTGACGTTCGCCGTGGCGGCGTATGCGCGGCGGCAGGGCCTGGCGCCGTTCTTCCTGGACGTGCCCATTGCGTTCGAGGTGACGGACACCGGGCGCAAGTACCACGTGCCGCTGTTGCTGAGCCCCTACGGATTCAGCACCTACCGGGGGAGCTGACCCATGCCTCGCTACGCGGACTTCCTGTCACCTACCTGGCAGGCGCATCTGCAGCGCGGGCTCACGCCGGTGGAAGGCGTTCCCGGCCTGGCGTTGCGCGGGACGCCGCGAGGGCTGGAGCAGGGCGGGGCGTTGACCTTCCTGGCGGGATTGGCGCGGGCGGTGGACGGCGGGTTGCGCCGGGTGTTGGAGCAGC
>VGRA01000234.1 GCA_016875515.1 Deltaproteobacteria bacterium
CAGCCGGATTGACAAGGTCCGGGTGAGGTACCGCGGCCAGGACGAGGACTGGCGCGAGGTGCTGCTGGAGCTGCAGTACGGGGATCTCTACCGCGGGTTCATCCCGGCCGAGCGCATCTCCGCGCCGTGGCTGGAATACCACGTGGAGGGGGTGTTGCTGGACCGGACGACCGTGGTGCTGTTCGCCGCGGAGCGCCAGCCGGTGCGGCTGGACGTGACGGGGGAGACGCGGCGCGCTTCCACGTCCCAGTCGGTCACCAGCAGCAAGTCCCGCCCCAGGGCCCCCCCGGAGCGGAAGGTGGCGGAGCCGGACCCGGATGTCGAGGCGCTGGCGGCGGAGGTGGCCGAGCCGCCTTCTCGCACCGAGCGGACCGAGCGGACCGAGCGGACCGAGCGGACCGAGCGGACCGGTCAGCGCGGGCGGCCCCCCGCGCGCGCCGAGGTGGAGGAGCCGGCCGAGCCCGAGCCGTCCACTCCGCGCGGGGGGAAGCGCGGCACCGGGCGAAAGAACGTGGACGAGAAGGTGGAAGCGGTCCGCAGCGAGCTGGAGGAGGAGCTGTTGCTCTACGGCGCCGAGGACACGGTGGCGCTGGCCACCCGGCACGAGGAGTCCGTCACGCGGGTTCCGGCCGTGGCGTCCTCCTGGACGCGCGGGCAGATCCAGGCGCTCGGCGCGCGCAGCGTGTTCGAGTTCCTGGACTTCCTGCCCGGCTTCTCGGTCAGCCGGGACGTCCAGGGCTTCTACCGGCTGGGCGTCCGCGGCCTCCGGAGCGACCCCGAGGTGCTGTTCCTCGTCAACGGCCACCCGCTCAACAACGTGTTCGACGGGCGGGCGCTCGCCGCGCTGCCGGTGGAGAACATCGAGCGGGTGGAGGTCATCCGCGGCCCGGGCAGCGCGGTGTTCGGCGCGGGGGCCTTCCTGGGCGTGGTGAACATCATCACCGACACCGCGGAAGGGATGCGGGCGTCTGCCAGCGGGGGCAGCTACGAGACGGGCAGCGTGCACGCGCAGGGCAGCGCCCGGCTGGGCGGCTGGCGCATCTCCGCGGACGCCGAGGGCTGGACGCAGGCCGGCTACCGCAAGCCCATTGCCACGGACAACCTCAGCGCCTTCACCCTGGCCCAGGGGCTGCGCGCGCCGGGTGATCCCGCCGGGCACACCCACGACAAACGGCTGCTGTTCAACGCGGGGCTGTCTGCCTCGGCAGGGGAGCGGGACTCGGGGCGCTTCGGCGTAGGGCTCCGGTACATGCGGGAGAGCCGCTCCGCCCTCGTCGGGCTGTTCGACACGGTGGGACAGGACAGCAGCCTCGGGTGGGACGTGCTGGTGGGGGACGTGACGTTCGAGCGGGAACTGGGCGGGAGCGCTACGCTGCAACTGCACGCCTGGGCGGACCAGCAGTGGGCGGACCGGACGTTCCAGATCACCCCCGCCAATTTCCAGACCGTCACCGGTGGCCCCATCTCCGAGTCCGGTCTACTCGAGCGGACCACCTTCGCCACCCGGACCCTGGGGCTGGAAGGGCGGGTGGACCTGGCGCTCGGGCTGCAGAACCGGCTGACGGTGGGCACGTCCGTGCAGCACCAGTCCCTGCCGTCCTACCGCTACGTCACCAACTACCTTTCCAACAACACACCCATTGCCACCTACGAGCGGCCGGAAGGGGTGGTGTACCCGCAGGAGCAGGGGAAGGGGGAGGCGACCAACCGGCTCAGCTTTGCGCTGCACGCGCAGGACCAGTGGACGCCGTTGGAGCGCCTGTCCCTCACCGTGGGGCTGCGGCTGGACGCGGTGCAGCTGCCCACCGTGGGCGGAGCCCCGGAGGCGCCCGAGATCACCGGGGCCACGCTCGTGCCCAGCTTCAACCCGCGCGCGGGGGTGGTCTTCTCCGCAACGGACCGGCTGGTCTTCAAGGTGCTGTACGGCCGCGCCTTCCGCGCCCCCACCATCCAGGAACTGACCGAGTCCATCCCGGTGACCAGCCTCAACCAGGGGCGCTTCAAGGGGAACCCGGCGCTGCGGCCGCCCACGGTGGACGCCTTCGAGTTCGCGGTGGACCACCTCCAGGGGGTGGGCGGGGACGCGCGGCTGCGGCTGCGCGGGAACGCCTTCTTCGAGAACTTCCTCTCGCCCATTGCCCGCGTGGACACCAGCGGCAACATCGTCCCGCTGGGGAACCGGCAGGGCGTGCAGGTGTACGGGCTGGAGGGGGAGGCGCGGCTGGAGGCGGGGACGCGGGCGAGCGCCTTTGCCAACGCCTCGTGGTTCCGCGCCGTGGACACGGAGACGGCCACCCAGTCCCAGTTGTTGACGGATACGCCCCAGGCCCGGCTCAACGCCGGCTTCTCGCTGCCGCTCGGGGACTGGCTGAACCTGGATCTCTCCACCCGGTACTCCGCGGAGCGCCGCAACAACTCCCGCTCGGTGTTGGAGCTGGTGCGCCGCTACCGGATCCCGGCCAGCATGCTGGTCAACGCCCAGCTGCGCACGGAGCGGCTGTGGGGCCACCTGGAGGTGGCCGCCGTGGTGCAGAACGTCTTCCAGCAGGAGACTTTTGATGATCCACCCCGGCCTGACCGGATGCCCGGGCTGATCCCCCGCGAGGGGCTCGGGGCGTGGCTCGTCCTGAGGGGGAACCTGTGATGAGACGAATGCGGATGATGATGACGTGGGCCCTGGTCCCGCTGTCCGGCTGCGTGGCCTACAACGAGTCCTGCCAGGCGCCGGTGGACAACCCCACGCAGGTGGTGGCCCAGCTGAAGTCCGGCGAGACCATCTTTCTGGAGAAGCCGTACGCCCGGCACGCCAACAACGCGTTCGGGCAGGCGGCAGCCGCCGCGTTCCGGGAGGCTTTCGCGGGGACCAGCGCCCCGGCAGACGTGGGGGTGGTCAACGGCGGCGACCTGCGGGCGGAGGGCTTCTGTTCGCCGCGCACCCAGATCAAGGAAACGGTCCAGCGGGGCACCGTCCACGAGGTGCTGCTGTTCGACAACCTCGTCTACGCGGTGGACGTGACCGAGCCGGAGCTGCTCGCCGCGCTCGAACACTCCGTCTCCCCGCTCACGGCGGCCGGCAAGGAGATCCTCTCGCCGCCCGCCCGCTTCCTGCAAGTGGACGGCGTCACCTTCACGGTGGACTGCGGCCAGCCGGCCGGCGCGCGCGTCTCCCAGGTGAGGGTGGGAGCCCGGGACGTGGTGGCGCCCGGGAACGCCTCCCAGCGCGTGCGGGTGGCCATGCCGCAGTTCATCCTGGGCGGCGGTGACGGCTACGGCATGTTCACCGCGCTGGGGCAGGACACGGACCGGAACCCGCAGCAGGCCAAGAAGAACGGCGGCACCGAGGCGCGCATTGCCGCGGACTACATGGCCCGCACATACAAGAACGCCACCAATGCGGCGGGTGCCGAACTGTCGGTGGAACCGCGCGTGAAGTTCGTCAACTGCGCGCTTCCGCCGGGGGCGCTGTAGCGGTTACGGCTCGGACCTCCGCGGGGCAGACAGCACGTCGTTCACGGACGGCATCCGCTTGATGTCCGCGCGAGACAGCTTCCACGCCTGCTGGACGATCCAGCTGAGGCTGCGGTCCTGCCGCGTGGCCTCGCGGCTGATCTCGATCAGCATCTCCTCCGGGAAGTACAGGGACTGCTTGCGGTGATCAGTGCCAGAGGACACGGGCTACTCCTCGCGGGTGTCGGGGAGGGAGTCCCCCATGTCGTTGACGGAGGGGAAGGACTTGATCCGCTCGCGGGCCAGCTTCCAGGCCTGCTGCACCACCCAGGAGAGGGACCGGTCCTGCCGGTTGGCCTCGTCCTGGATCTCCTTCAGCATGTCCTCCGGGAAGTATAGGGACTGCTTGCGCTTGTCGGTGCCGGACATGTTCATCCTTCGGTGTGACGCGGTGTGACGCGGTGTGGCGCGGTGTGGCGCGGTGTGGCGCGGTGTGCGCCGCAGGGACTCGGAGACTTGGTATATCCGACACTGCCTCGGGGGGGTCAACCCTTTCGGGCTAGACTGCGTGGCTTCCCATGCGCACCGCCCACCAGCTGCTCGCCGCCGCCTTGATGCCCCTCGCGCTCGCCGCCTGCCGGGGGTGTGAGAGCACCGTCTCCACCGTGCCCCCCGCGGCATCCCTCACCCCGCGCGAGCTGCGCTTCGGCAAGGTCAAGGTCGGGGCCGAGGGGGCGGCCGCGTTCACCGTGGCCGCCGTCACGCAGGCCACGCTCATGGTGGAGGAGGCGCAGCTGTCCAGCGGCAGCACGCCCGGCGGGGCGGAGGCGTTCACGTTGGGAGAGGCCCCCACCTCGGTGTCCGCCTTCGAAGAGGCCTCGATCCCGGTGACGTTCCGCCCCGCCGCGGAGCAGGCCTACGAGGCGGTGGTGTCCGTCCGGACCAATGATCCGGAGACGCCCGTCCATGCCGTGCTGCTGACCGGGGAAGGGGCGCTGCCGCACCTGGTGGTGACCCCGCAGTGTGATCCCGGGGTGGCCCGCTGCATCGGGTTGCCGCCCGCCCCGGGCGTGCTCGCGCTGGATTTCGGCGCCCAGCCGCGCCGCCGGGTGAGCCCCGTCCCCGGCAACCGGCTGCCCTCCGTGGCGCTCGTCAACGAGGGGGACGTGGAACTGCTCATCGGCGCGCTGCGGCTGGAGGGGCCGGACGCGGCCGCGTTCTCCCTCCGCGGCGCGCAGCCCGGCACGTCGCTGGCATTGCAGGGAGGAGAAGGGGTGAACGTCCAGATCGAGTTCACGCCCACCTCCGAGGTCCAGGCGGCGTACGCGGCGGAGCTGGTGATCACGTCCGATGATCCCGCCCACCCGGAGGTGCGGGTGTCCCTGGCCGGGGCGCTGCGCCCCAACCGGGCGCCCGCGGTGTGCGCCAACGTCGTGCAGGTAAAGCCCGGGGACGGCGCGCTGCCGGTCCAGCATGACACCGCCGCGGACTGGGCCCCGCTGCTCGTGCCGCCTGCGGACGGCTATGATTTCACCGCCACCCGTGAGGTGGTGCCGCTCAGCGAGGTGAAGCTCTCTGCGCTCTCCTCCGTCACGGACGCCGCCGCCTGCACCGCGGACGAGGAGGACCCCCGGGACCAGCTGACGTTCCGGTGGGAGCTCCTGGAGGCGCCTGCGGGCTCTGCCACCGGGCTGCTGTCCGGCGCCTCCACATCCGTCGCCGTGTTCCGGCCGGTCCTCACCGGGGACTACCGGCTGCGCCTCACGGTGATGGACACCGAGCAGTCCAGCACGTCCGTCACCTTGCGCCTGCGC
>VGRA01000235.1 GCA_016875515.1 Deltaproteobacteria bacterium
TGGGGCTGCTGGACCGCGCCGTGAAGGAGCTCTTCCAGGAGGGCATTAGCACCTCCCGCATGTACCTGGACCCGGAGCGCCCCGGCGTGGAAGACCTCCTGGACCAGGTGGTGGCCGGGGTGCGCAGCGCCTGCACCTACGCGGGGGCGCGCACGCTGGAGCAGTTCCACGAGCGCGCCGTGGTGGGGCTGCAGACCCTGTCCGGCTATGAGGAGGGGCGCCCCGTGCGCTCGAGCTGGTGAACGCCATGGAGTTCCCCACCCGCCACCAGCCCACGGAGGCCGTCCGCGCCCGCTACGGGGACCGCGTGGACCGCGCAGCCAGCTTCCTCCTGCGGACGGATCCTCTGGGGGACGCCGCCATCGAGTCGCTCGCGCACCTCAAGGGGGCCGAGCGCGAGGCGGCCATCGACCGCGCCATCGCCGGGGAGCGGACCGGGCTTTCGGGGTTGGACAGCCTTGCAGCGCTGCTGCACGCCCGCCCCTTCTGGCTGGACGTGGCGCGCGCCGAGCGCGGCGGGGCGCTCATCCGGCGCAGCGGCTTCTTCGGAGGCGTGGTGCTGGGCTTCAAGTCGCTCATGAGCGCCTACTGCGCCCCGGGCGGCAACAAGCCGCTCATGTTCACCGCGCGGCTCGAGGAGGACACCCAGCGGCGGCTGGGGGAGACGGGGCGCTTCATGGACGCGGTGTGCCAGCCCGGCGGGCTGCTGCCGGGCAGTCCGGGCTTCCGCGCCACCTTCCGCGTCCGGCTGGTGCACGCGCAGGTGCGGCGCATGCTGCTCCGGTCCGAGAAGTGGCACACGGACCGCTGGGGCCTCCCCATCAACCAGTTCGACATGTGCGCCACGGCGCTGCTGTTCGGCCACGTGCTGGTGGAGGGGCTGCGGCAGCTCGGCTTCCGGGTAAGCCAAGAGGAGCACTCCGCCGCGGTGCACCTGTGGCGCGGGGTGGGCTGGCAGTTGGGGGTGGAGGAGGAGCTGCTGCCGGCAACGCCGGAGGAGGCCTCCGCGCTGTGGGAGATCATCGGTGGCACGCAGGGACTGCCGGACGAGGACAGCCGCCGGCTGGCGCGCGCGCTGATTGAAGGGCCGGTGCGGGACGCCCGCACGCCGTTCCAGAAGCGCGTGGGGCCGCTCGCGGTGCAGCTGAACCTGGCCTTCACGCGGCTGCTGGTGGGGCCGGCGCTGTCGGACGCGCTGCAGCTGCCGAAGTCCCCTGCCCGCCTGGCGCTGCCGGTGTTGCGGCGGGTCATCTCCGCGGCCGACGCGGCCGTACAGGCCACCCCGCTGGGGCGCGAGGCGGCGCTGCGGGCCGGACAGCAATACTGGGACGTGGCGGTGGAGACCTCGCTGCAGGGGAGCGAGGCGCTGTTCGACTTGCCCAGCCTCCTGCCGAGGCTGGGAGGCCAGCGCGCCGCCCGCTGAGTCCGGGGCGGCGCGGGCCGGGGGCGCTACGGCGCCTGGACCGCCTCCACCACGCCGCACGCCATGCGGCCGCCGGCCTCGCCGGTGGGGTCCGTGCGGTAGTCGTCCCCCTTCACGTGGAGCACGAGCGCGCTGCCGTCCGCGTCGAAGAAGGACGTCGCCACGCCCGGGTTGAGCGTCAGGTCCTCGAGGAAGAACGCCGTCTGCACCTTGCCGCTCGCGGGGATCTCCACGTTGGGCATGTCGCCGCAGTGGCGCCCTTCGGACGCGAGGAAGCCGTGCTTCTTGTTGGTGGGGTTGAAGTGGCCGCCCGCCCCCTTGAAGCCCTCCTTGGCGTCACACACGCCCTTCTCGTGGACGTGGAAGGCGTGGGGGCCCGGGGGGGCGTCCACCACGTCCAGCACGAGCAGCACGCCGCGGGGGCCCTGGGTGAAGCGGGCCGTGGCGATCACCTTGCCGGAGCTGTCCTTCAGCGTGGCCTGCGCGGTGGCCTTCGGCGCGGGGGCAGGAGCCGCGGCGGGTGCGGACGGGGCCTGCGCAGCGGCGGGCGCGGCGGCGGGAGCGGGGTTTCCAGCGAGGACGATTCCGACGGCCAGTGCGTTCAACATGACGTGTCTCAACCCTCCGGGGTGACCTTCAGTCCGGGAGCGACAGGGAAGCCCCACGCCTTGATGAGCTCCACGGGGTCCACGAACGTGGCCTCTCCCTTTGCCCGTTGCTTGCACAGCCGGCCGGACATACCCACGTAGGTAACAACCCCGTTCTCCATGTGCAGGTGTCCATTGAACAGCATCTGCTTGCCGCGGGCCAGGGAGGCGGTAGTGAGGATGCGCCACGGCTCGGCGGCGGTGCGGCGGGAGGCGGGGACGCAATGCAGCGAGCCGTCCGCGAGGATGGCGAAGTTGGAGGCGTACTTCTGCCCGCCCCTGCCGCGGGCCAGGGTGTCCGGCCAGGAGGCCTCGTCGTAGAGCTCGGTGATCTTCCCGTTCCCCTTCATGGAGACCTTGTCGAACTCCGCCACCTGGTTGCCGCCCACCGCCTTGTAGCCCTTGATGACGTTGAAGGACTGGACCGTCTCCATGTCCGCCTCCACTCTGGCCGGGGTCAGCTCGGTGTGGCCGAACGCCAGCGAGTCCGTGGCGCGCTGCTCCTGCGCATACGGGTTGTACTTGCCGTCCAGCGTCACCTCGGGCTCGCCGTGGGTGGTGTCGTAGATGGGATCCGTCTTCATCTCGCGCACGTCGTAGGAAGTGACGCCCGCGGCCAGCGCCTTCTTCAACACCGCCTTGACCGCCTCTGGGATGACCGAGCCGCCGAAGCTCTTCGTCGCCTTGCCGGGCTCGAGCCGGGCCTTGCTGTCCGCGGAGAGCGCCACAGCCTTCGTCTCCACGTTGCGGTTGATGCGCGCCGCCTCGGTGCGCAGCGAGGCCACCTCGCCCAGCTTCTCGCGCAGCCTGGCCTTGGCCGCGCCGTCGGTGATGCCCACGTACTTGTCCGCCTCCGCCTTGAGCGCCTTCTCCTCGTCCGCGCTGATGCTGCCAGCGGAGGACAGCACCGTGTCCACGTCCTTCACGTCCAGCTTTCCGTCTGCGACCACGCGGGCGAAGGCGTTCTTCACGTCGGACACGGACATGGGGCTCCTCGGAGGGGGACAGCCGGATGCGTCGGTATCGGCGGGGGCATGAACACGGACCAGCGCCGGATGGTCAAGGCCCTTTACCTTCCCCATCCACCGAGCTCAGCCCGGCGCAGCCGACAGCGCGACGGTGGCGCTCAAGGCGGGCATGCACAGACCGAAGGGCAACCAGATGGCGCGCTCACGTCGGTTGGGCGTCGCGGGATTGGCCAAGCAGCCGATGGCGCAGTACGCCACCCCCCCCCAGGTCACTTTGACAAAAAGGGACTGGAACCCGGGGAAGGCGAGTCCGGCGCGCGCCGCCACGACGGCGGCAAACGCCCCCAGCAGCGCCGCAGAAGCGACCGGAATGGCCCGCACGCGCACGGGCAATGCCCCCCCGCCAACGTCCTCCCAGCGTGAACTCGCCCCAGGGGGCGCACAGTGCCAGGCGCGTTTGGAAGACCATGACCGCCAGTGACAGCAGGACGAAGAGGATCGCGGCCAGCTGGTTCATACGGTCATCCGTCTCCAGGAGCCCTCTGCGGATCCAGATGCCACCGTCTGGGCGGAATATGAATGCGGAACGGGAGGGCCCGCCACGGGAATCCGACATGCGCACGCCCCCTGTTGCCGTTATCCAACCGGTTTCATGGGCACAGGGCCGGACGTCGTCGTCGTGGGGAGTGGTTTCGGCGGGCTGGGCTGTGCCCTGACCCTGGCCGAGCGCGGCCTTCGTCCCCGGGTGTACGAGGCGCTCAAGTACCCCGGCGGCTGCGCCAGCACCTTCACCCGGGACGGCTTCGCCTTCGAGTCCGGCGCCACCCTCTTCTCCGGCCTTGCAGAACACCAGCTGTTTGGCCAGTGGATGAAGCGGCACCGGATGGACGTGCAGGTGTCGTGGCTGGATCCGCTGGTGGAGCTGCGCGCTCCCGGACTTCATTTGCCGGTGACGCGGGACCGGGATGCCTTCGTGGCGCGGCTCGCGGGCGAGGCGGGGCCGCTGGGACCCAACGTGCGCCGCTTCTTCGCGCTGCAGCGCCGGGTGGCAGACGCGCTCTGGGCCGTCCTGGATTCTCCCGAGCTCCTTCCCCCCTTCTCCGCCCGTGCGCTCTGGGCACACGCCGCGCGGCTGCCGCAGTACCTCCCGCTCGCGGGGCTGGTGGGGCGCCCGCTGCTGGAGGTGCTGGACGACCATGGGCTGGGCACCTTCACCCCGCTGCGGACCTGGGCAAATGCCCTGTGCCAGATCACCGTTCAGTGCGGCGTGGCGGAGGCGGAAGCCCCGTTTGCGCTCGCAACCCTGGACTACGCGTGGCGCGGCACCGGGCACGTGGTGGGCGGCATTGGCCGGCTGGCAGACGGCATGGTGCGCGCCATCCGCGCGGCGGGCGGCGAGGTCTGCTTCGGTGAGCGGGTGAAAGGACTGGAGCGCAGCCCCGAGGGCTGGCGCGTCACCACCACGCGCGGCGGAGCCACGGCCCCCACGGTGGTGGCCAACACGCTCCCTGCTGACCTGGACGCGCTGGTGGGCCGCAGCACGCCGGCGCTCGCGTCGCTGCAGGATGCAGTCCGCACCGGCTGGGGCGCGGCCATGCTCTACGCGGTGGCGGATGCGCACCCGGGAGCACCCGCCTCCGCCCACCATCTGGAGCTGGTGGCAGATGCCACGGCGCCGCTGCACGAGGGCAACCACCTCTTCGTCTCCATCAGCGCAGCGGACGAACACCACCGGGCCCCGCCCGGGCAGCGCACGCTCACCGCGTCCACCCACGTCTTCCCGCAGGCCCTGGAGGGCCAGACCGCCCAGCGGCAGGCCGCCTACGTCTCCCGGGTGCAGGCGACGATGAAGGCCACGCTGGGCGAGTTGGCCCCCGAGTGGGCCGGGCGGATCCGCCACCTGCTGCCCGGATCCCCCCGCACCTTCCAGCGCTTCACCCGGCGGACGGGCGGGTACGTGGGGGGCATCCCGCGCCGGGCGGGGCTGCACCACTACGCGCAGCTCACCCCGGTGCAGCCGGCCGAGCGGCTGTGGCTGGTGGGGGACAGTGTTTTTCCCGGGCAGAGCATCCTCGCGGCGGCCCTCGGGGGCGTGCGCGTGGCCGAGGCGGTGGAGCGATCCCTCCGGAATTGAGGCCCCGCGAGGGCCGGTTCGTGGTTTCTTCCTCACCCTGATGGCCTTCCGCCGTATCCTCCTTGCCAGCGCCGTGCTGA
>VGRA01000236.1 GCA_016875515.1 Deltaproteobacteria bacterium
AGGACCTGCTCGTGGCCTCGCCGGACTTCGACAACGGCGCGGCGGTGGACACCGGGAAGGTGACGCTCTTCCTCGGCTCGGCCACCGGCCTGTCGGCGCTCGCCGCGTGGGGCTACGCGGGGACACAGGCGGGCGAGGGGCTCGGGCAGGCGGTGGCCGGCCTCGGGGACGTCAACGGGGACGGCTACGCCGACGTGGCGGCGGCAGCCCCTTCGTACGACGGCGCGGCGGGCGCGAACTGCGGCCGCGTCCTCGTGTTCCTGGGTGGCCCCGGGAGCGCGCCCCTCCCGGCCTCGCCCAGCGCCGTCTTCGAGGGGGAGGCGCCCTTTATCTCCTATGGCGCCTCGCTCGCGGGGCTGGACATGAACGGGGACGGCTTCGCGGAGCTGGCGGTCGGGGCGCCGTCCACCGCGAACGGGACGGTGCACGTGCTGCGCGGCGGGGCTGGCGGCCCCACGGACGCGGGGGTGCTGGTGGCGCTCTCCGGGGACCAGGCGTCCGAGGCCTTCGGCGAAGCGCTCGCCAACGCGGGAGACGTCAACGGCGACGGGCTGGACGACCTGCTGGTGGGCTCCAGCGCCTACCAGTACGGCGGCATCACGCAGGACACGGGGCGCACGAGCCTCTTCCTCGGCAGCGCCTCGGCCGTCTCGACGGTGGCGAAGTGGAGCTACACCCCCTCGCAGGAGTTGCGGCGGTCCTACGTCTGCGGCGCGGCCGGAGACGTCAACGGGGACGGCCTCTCGGACGTGCTGGTGGGCGGGCCGTACTACACCACCGGCACCTTCACCAACCAGGGCGGCGCGGACCTCTTCGTCGCGCCGCTGGCCGGCACGGTGACCGGCTCCACGGCGCTCTTCACCCCGGGCCAGGCGGGGGCCAACGCCGGCCTCTCGGTCACCGGCGTGGGGGACCTGAACGCGGACGGCTTCGCGGACTGGGCCTACGGCATCCCCTCCTTCGACAAGGCGCTCACGGACGGAGGAACCCTGCAGGACGAGGGCGCCGTCCGGCTCCTCTGGGGCAACACCCAGGACGGCACCAACTGGCCAGGCGCCACGCTGCTGCCCCGGGCGCAGAACCCCTCGGACCTCGCGGGCGTCCTCCCGGGGGGCCGGCTGGGCTCCCAGTCGTCCGCGGTGCTGGGGTTCGCGCTGGCGCGCTCCCCGCTGGGGCGCGTGCGGGCAAAGGTGGAGGTGGAGGTGGAGGTGAAGCCCTCCGGCACCGCGTTTGACGGGGCCGGGACGGTGCAGTCGCAGGCGTGGACGTTGTTGCAGGCGGGCGGGGGGCCGCTCTCCGTGACGGTGACGGGGCTGGCTGCAGCCACGGCGTACCACTGGCGCGCGAGGCTGCTGCTGCACCCGGGTGACGCCATCTCCACCCTGCGCTCGCGCTGGGTCTCCGGCGGGCGGGGCGGCGCCGCGGCCGGCGTCCACTTCCGCACCGCGCCGCGCGCGCTGGGAGTGGCCTGCGCCTCGGTGCTGCAGTGCGCGGCCGGGGCCTGCGTGGACGGGGTGTGCTGCGGCGTGGCCTCCTGCTCGGGACGCGGCACCTGCAGCGCCGGGACGGGGGCGTGCGCCTGCACGGGCGGCTGGCTGGGCAGTTCCTGCCAGTACTCGGACGCGACCACCTGCAACGGCCACGGCACCGCCCAGCCCGACGGGACGTGCACCTGCCAGGCGGCCTGGGCGGGCAACGGCAGCTGCTCGGCGTGCGCGGCGGGGTACGCGGACACCTCCTGCCAGTACTCGGACGCCGCCACCTGCAACGGCCGCGGCACCGCCCAGGCCACCGGCGCCTGCAACTGCCAGCCCGCGTGGGCCGGCAACGGCACCTGCTCGGCCTGCGCGGCAGGGTACGCGGGCACGGCATGCCAGTACTCGGACGCCGTCACCTGCAACGGCCGCGGCACCGCCCAGGCCAACGGCACGTGCGCGTGCGCGGCGGGGTACGCGGGCACTGCGTGCCAGCACTCGGATGCCGTCACCTGCAACGGCCGCGGCACGGCGCAGGCCGACGGGAGCTGCGCGTGCCAGGCGGCCTGGGCGGGCAGCCCCAGTTGCTCGGCCTGCGGGGCGGGGTACGCGGGAATCGCCTGCCAGTACTCGGACGCCGCCACCTGCAGCGGCCGCGGCACGGCGCAGGCCGACGGGAGCTGCGCGTGCGCGGCCGGCCATGCGGGACATGCCTGCCAGTACTCGGATGCCGTCACCTGCAGCGGCCGCGGCACGGCGCAGGCCAACGGGAGTTGCGCGTGCCAGGCGGCGTGGGCAGGCACCTCGAACTGCGCTGCCTGCACGACGGGGTACGCGGGCAATGCGTGCCAGTACGCGGACGCCGCCACCTGCAGCGGCCACGGCGCGGCCCAGGCCGACGGGACGTGCGCGTGCGCGGTGGGCCACGCGGGCAATGCGTGCCAGTACGCGGACGCCTCCACCTGCAGCGGCCACGGCGCGGCCCAGGCCGACGGGACGTGCGCGTGCCAGCCGGCGTGGGCCGGTAGCCCGGGCTGCTCCACCTGCGCGGCGGGGTACACGGGCGCCTCCTGCCAGTGCTCGGACGCCGTCACCTGCAGCGGCCACGGCACGGCGCTGTCCACGGGTGCGTGCGCCTGCACCTTCCCGTTCACCGGGGCGACGTGCGCCTCCTGCGCGCAGGGCTACGCGGGGAGCAACTGCCAGTTTTCGGACGCGGTCGCCTGCAACGGACACGGCGCCGTCCGGGCCAACGGCACGTGCGCGTGCCAGGCGGCATGGGCCGGCAGCCCGAGCTGTTCCACGTGCGCGGCGGGCCACGCGGGCGCCTCCTGCCAGTACTCGGACGCCGTCACCTGCAACGGCCACGGCCTTGCCCTGCCGGACGGGAGCTGCAGCTGTGCGCCGGCGTGGGCCGGCAGCCCGGCCTGCTCCGCCTGCGCGGCGGGCCATGCGGGCGCCTCCTGCCAGTACTCAGACGCCGTCACCTGCAGTGGCCACGGCACGGCGCTGTCCACGGGTGCTTGCGCCTGTGATGCGACCTGGAGCGGGGACGCGGCGTGCGGCAGTTGCACCGGCGGCCGCGCGGGCGCCTCGTGCCAGCACTCGGACGCCGTCACCTGCAGCGGCCACGGCACGTCACAGGCCAACGGCGCCTGCGCGTGCGCGGCCGGCTATGCGGGCGGCAGCTGCCAGTTCTCGGATGCCCTCACCTGCAGCGGCCACGGGACGGCCCAGGCCAACGGCACCTGCGCGTGCGCGGCCGGCTACGCGGGCGGCAGCTGCCAGTTCTCGGATGCCCTCACCTGCGGCGGCCACGGCACCGCCGGCCCAGACGGCGCGTGCACCTGCGCCCCCGGCCACGCGGGCAACGCGTGCCAGTACTCGGACGCGGTCACCTGCAACGGGCACGGCGCGGCGCAGGCCGGGGGGGGCTGCGCCTGCCTCGCCGGTTGGACGGGTGACAACACCTGCGCGTCCTGTGCGGCCGGCCACGCGGGCGGTGCATGCCAGTACACGGACGCCGTCACCTGCAGCGGCCACGGCGTCGCGTTGTCCTCAGGCGCGTGCGACTGCCAGCCGGCCTGGGGCGGCAACGGGATTTGCTCCGCGTGCGGGCCGGGCTACGCCGGGACCGCCTGCCAGTACTCGGACGCGCTGCGCTGCAACGGCCACGGCGCGGCCCAGGCAGACGGCAGTTGCGCCTGCCAGCCGGGATGGGCCGGCAACAGCACCTGCTCTGCCTGTGCCGCGGGCTACGTAGGCAGCGCTTGCCAGTACTCAGACGCCGCCACCTGCAGCGACCACGGGCAGGCCCGCGCAGACGGGACGTGTGCGTGCGAGGCCAGTTGGACGGGAGCGGCCAACTGCAGCGCCTGCACCGCGGGCTCGGCAGGTCCGTCGTGCCAGTACTCGGACGCGGTGACGTGCAACGGGCACGGCACCGCGCTGGCAGGCGGGACGTGCGCGTGCGCGGCCGGCTACGCGGGCAGTGCCTGCCAGTATTCGGACGCCATCAACTGCAGCAACCGCGGCGTGGCGCAGGCCAACGGGACGTGCGCGTGCGCCGCGGGGTACGCGGGCAGCGCGTGCCAGTACTCCGACGCCACCACGTGCAGCGGACACGGGACGGCCCAGGCCAACGGCAAGTGCAGCTGCCAGGCGGCGTGGGCGGGCAGCACGCGCTGCGCGTACTGCGCGCAGGGCTACGCGGGCGCCTCGTGCCAGTACTCGGACGCCGTCACCTGCGGCGGCCACGGCGTGGCGCAGCCCAACGGCGGGTGTGCCTGCAACCCGCAGTTCGCGGGGGTCGCGTGCGAGGCCTGCGCTCCGGGGTATTGGAACCACCCGGCGTGCACGGACAAGCTCTCGGCCGGACAGGCGGTGCCGGCGGGGGCATGCCCTCCGTCCGGGGAGACGGCAGCGTGCATGTCCGGCCACTGCAACCCGGCCACCGGCATCTGCGGAAACGGGCCGGGGGTGGCATGCGGTGCGGGCGGCGAGTGTGCCGCCGGCTTCTGCGTGGACGGCGTCTGTTGCAACGGCGCGTGCGGGGGCGGTGTGGCCGCGGACTGCCAGGCGTGCGCCGTGGCGCTCGGCGCGCTGGCGGATGGCACCTGCACGCCCCTCCCCTCCTCGCACGCCTGCCGCCCTTCCCGGGGCGGCTGCGACGTGGCCGAGACGTGTGACGGCACGGGGAAGGACTGTCCCCCAGACGCGCTGCTGGACGCCGGGACGGTGTGCGCGGACGCCCGCTGCGAGGGCGGTTACCTCGCTGGCGCGTCCACGTGTGACGGGCTGGGGGTGACGTGCGCCCCCACCTCCCCGGTGAGTTGTGGCGGCTTCGCCTGCGACGTGTCCGGGACGGCGTGCGGTGGGGGATGCACGGCGAACGGAGGTTGCGAGCCGGGCCACTTCTGCACCGGGGCGGGCCAATGCGTTGCCACGCAGGCGGCCGGGGCGCCGTGCGGGGCCGGCGGGGAGTGCCAGTCCGGCTTCTGCGTGGACGGCGTGTGCTGCGAGTCCGCATGCGCCGGCCAGTGCCAGGCATGCGGCGAGAGCGGCCTCGAGGGACAGTGCGTGACCGTGTCAGGCGAGCCGCGAGGCGCCCGGCCCGCGTGCGAGGGGGGCGGCACGGCCTGCGGCGGGACCTGTGACGGCACGGCGGCCACCGCCTGCCATTACCCGCAGGCGGACACCTCCTGCCGCGAGGCGGCGTGCCGGGACGGGGTGGCCACGCTGGCCGCCGAATGCGACGGGGCGGG
>VGRA01000237.1 GCA_016875515.1 Deltaproteobacteria bacterium
GGGATCACCCCACCTAGGCGTCGTCCGGCACCTGCACCTCGCCCGTGCGCGCGTCCGACAGCTCCACCACCACCTGCTTCAGCTGCGCGCTCACCGCGCGGAACATGCCCTTGAGCAACTCCGGCCGGTCCGACAGCAGGTCCAGGAAGTCCCGGCGGTCCACCCGCAGCGTCACCGTCTCCTCGGTGGCCACCATGTCCGTGGGCCGCGGGCTTCCATCCAGCAACGACACGTCCCCGATGGCCTGCTTCTCCTGCACCACGAGGATGGTGTCCCCGGCGCGCCGCGCCGCCACCCTCCCCTTCACTACGATGTAGAGCGCGTCCCCGGGATCCCCCTCCGCCCAGATGCGCTCGCCGGCGGCGAACCGGTGCTCCCGGGCCACCGCGGCCACCGCCGCAAGATCGTCCACGTCGCACTGGGCGAAGATCTCCACCCCCTCCAGCGCCAGCAGCCTCGCCAAGGTCTCGTTCGCCATGTCGTCTCCTGACGGCCCCGCGGGCCACAGCCCCTGCCCCCGCGCCCAGTGCCGCGCGCAGGCCCGCACCACGTCGTCCTCGGAGGTGCAGAGGAGCTCCGCGTGCTCGGCCATCCGCCCGGCCGCCCCCGGCGGCAGCACGCGGTGGTGCGCGTCCACCTGCTCGCGGACGCGCGCGCGGTCCTCGTCCGGCACCAGGTTCTCCAGCAGTTCCAGCGCCCACGCGCGCCGCCGGGCGTCCTTGCCCAGCAAGTGGCCGTGCACGCGCCGCAGCTGCAGCGCGCCGTGAAGCAGCCCCAGCAGCCAGAAGCTCAGCTCCAGCGCCTGGTCCAGCCGGTCTCCCAGCGCGCGGGTGAGCAGCGCGTCGTCGCCCAGGGCTGCCCGGGCGTCCCGGTATGGCCCCACCCAGCGGTCGTACACCGCCTTGCGGCGCGACAGCGCCTCGCGCACCCGCACCGCGTCCACGGGCAGCTCCGGCTGATCTTCCCGCAGCCGCGCCAGCGCCACGCCCACGCGGTAGTGGAGGAAGGCGTCGTCCCGCAGGTTGCTGAACAGCAGCGCGTTGAAGGCGGCCTGCGTCCCCACCTTGCGCAGCACGCGCGGCAGCTCGTACCGCAGCTGCGCCGGACGGGCGCGGTCGTTGAGCGCCTCCTCCAGCAGCGGCACCACCGCGTCCCCCAGCTTCGCCAGCGCCGCGCGCGCGTGCCGCCGCTCCTCGCGCCAGGTGAGGAACGGGAGCAGCCGGTGCGCGAGCCCCGCGTAGCCCCCCTCCCCCACCGCGTCGATGGCGATGCGCCTCACGGACACCTCGCCGTCCTTCAGGTAGCGCTTCAGGTGCGGCGCCCACTGGGCGTCTCCCAGCCTCCCGAGCAGCCGCGCCACCTCGCGCCGCTCGCCCGGGGGGGCCTGGTCCGCGCGCTCCAGCAGCCCCTTCAGCACCGCCTCCAGCGCGGGAGACGGGCCCCGGGCCTTGAGCAGCGCCCCCACCGCGGCGCACCGCAGCCCCACGTCCGCGGCCCCCGCGAAGGGCCGGAGCACCTCGCCCGCCCGCCCTGGTACGAGCGCCGCGAGCGCCCACGTCGCCTCCTGCCGCGGCCGCCGCGCCCCGTGCCGCAGCACCTTCTCCAGTTCCGACACCTGCTCCACCGCCCCCAGCGACGCACACAACTGCACCGCGCGCTCCTGGACGTGGTCCGAGGGGTGGCGCAGCAGCCGCCCCAGGTAGCGCCGCAGGTCCACCCCCGCCTGCGCCATCAGCGCCAGCCCCTTCAGCGCCCGCTGCGGGTCCTCCGCGGCCAGCACCTGAGCCAGGACCGGCTCGTCCTCCTCCTCGCGCACCACCGGCCCCGCCGCGTCCGCGTTCACCCGCGCCCCCAGCGCCTTCACGTAGAGCGGCTGCAGCCGGTACAGCATCAGGCCCACCCCCGCGCAGAGCCCCAGCAGCGCCAAGGCCACCGTGGGCCCCTGCAGGAGCGCCCCCGCGCCAATCAGCAGCAGCCCGCCCACCGCGCCGCCTCCCTTGCGGAGCAGCCCGTCTATGAGCGGCCGGAGCCCGTCCCGCGCGTCGTCCGGCATGGGGGCGTAGAGCAGTTGCACCGTCACCGGGATGAGCGCGAAGGAGACGGAGGCCTCCAGCAGCTTCAGCAGGTACACCGGCCAGAGCCCGCCGTGGACCAGGGACGCCACCACCAGCGGCGCCAGCCCCAGCGGCACCAGCCCGAGGTAGCGCAGCACGCCCAGCCGGTTGAGCAGCCGCTCGGCGAAGAAGAGCTGGAACACCATGCTGAGGAGCCCCATCCACAGCTGCTGCGCCCCGAAGAGCGCCGCCATGCCCTCCTCGCCGTGGAACTCCGCCGCGCGCTGACGGAACAGGAAGTCCACGAGCGAGGTCTGCACCGCGAAGGCCAGCACCAGACCGGCGAACACCTGCACGTAGCCGCTGCCCGCCGCCCACGCGAGCGCGGCGGTCCGGTCCGCGCGCCGCCCCGGGGCCTGCGGCAGGTGCACCTCCGGCGGCACGCGGTGGTACTGGAACGCAAGGGCGGCCCCCAGCAGCAGCACGCAGGCCGCCCCCAGCAGCGCGCCGGTTCCCACGGTGGGGGCCAGCCCCTGCGCCAGCAGCCCCCCGGCAATGCCGCCCCCCATCCCGATGCCGTTGATCCACGGGAACGCGCGCCGGGCCTCCCGCGCATCGAACGCGTTGCCCAGCGCCGTCCAGAAGTTGATGGCTGCCCACGTGGCGAAGGACTCTGCAAAAAGGTACAAGGCCACCGTGGCCCCGGCCCCGTGCAGGCCCAGTCCCGCCACCCCCACCGCGGCCAGGGCAGCCCCCAGCAGCGCCACCCGCACCGGGGCGCGCGCGGTGGGGGACGGCCGCGCCGGCCCCGCCGCCAGGGACAGCCCCGCCGTCACCGCCGCGGAGACCAGGTACAGCCACGGCAGGACGGAGGTGGGGAAGCGCGCCAACACCAGCGCGTTGGAGGCGGACTTGAGAAGCGCCACCGCCCCCACGAAGGCGAACTGCCACAGCGCCGCCGGCCAGACGCGCTGCACCCAGGCGCGGAGCTCCTCACCGCGCACCGGCGCCTCCGCCTGGCTCGCCGGGGAAGCGCAGCCGCGCCTGCCCCAGCGTGGAGCCCACCTTCAGAACGAAGCCCGGCGCCCCCTCCAGCCAGCCGTCCCGCCCGTCCGGCCGAGCGCGCGGGAAGCGCACCCGGTACGCCACCCAGAAGTCCCCCAGGTACGGGTAGAGAGCGCGCTGCCGCAGCGTCCCCCGGCCCAGCCGCTCCACCGCCGTGGGCAGCAACTGCGTGCCATCCGGCAGCTCCAGCGCCACCCGCCAGCCGCTCCGGGGCCCGTCCAGGCTCTCCTCGCGCCGGTCCGGGACGTACATGCCCAGCAGGAAGTCGTTGCCCTGCTCCGCCTCGGCCACCTCGCGCTGCAGCGCCGCCTGCAGCGCCTCCCCGAACCAGCCCTCAAACGCGGCGAGCCGCCGGGTGCGGGCTGCGCGGAAGGCGGTGGACTGGTGCGTGGCCGCCGTGAACAGGCGCGTGTCCAGCCCGGCGTACACCTCGTCCCGCGCGGTGGCCCGGCCCAGCGCGGACTGGTAGGCGCGCTCGGCCGAGGCGTCTGCCAGCACCGGCGCGGGGGCACCCACCTGCGGCGGGACGAGCGCGCAACCGGGCAGGACCGCGGCGAGCGCGAGCCCCCGCAACCTCACGGGATGAAGTCCTTGCGGGTGAAGAGCGAGACCAGCTGGAACCCGGCCGCCTCCACCGCCTCGCGGCCGCCCTCCAGCCGGTCCACCAGGGCGAAGGCGTGCGTGGGCCTCAGCCCCTCGGCCTGCGCCCGCTGCAGCGCCTTCAGCGTGGAGGCGCCGGTGGTCACCACGTCCTCCACCACCGCCACGGCGTCCCCGGGTTGGAAGCTGGAGAGCCCCTCCACCCACTGACCGGTGCCGTGCCCCTTGGGCTCCTTGCGGACGATGAAGGCGGCGAGCGGGTGGCCCTGCAGGAAGCTGGTGAGGCTCACCGCGGAGGCGAGCGGGTCTGCCCCCAGCGTGAGGCCGCCCACGCCCAGCGCCTCCGGGCAGGCCTGCCGGATGGCGTGGAGGAACAGCCGCCCCACCAGCACGTGTCCCTCTGCCGTCAACACCGTGCGCTTGCAGTCGATGTAGAAGTCGGACTCGCGGCCGGAGGAGAGCACCACCTTGCGCCGGGCGAAGGAGCGCTCGGTCAGCAACTGCAGCAACCGCGCACGGTCCGCGCCCACGTCCATGTCTCAGGCCTTCTCCAGGTAGGCCACCAGCTCCGCCGAGTAGCGGAGCTGCCGCAAGAGCTCCAGCTTCCGCCCGTCCTCCAGCCCCGCGTAGACGTCCGCGAGCAGGGCGAGGTCCTGGTTCAGCTCCGAAAGGCGCGCTGTGGTGGTGAGCGCCAGCTCGTCCGCGTCCACCTCCTCCTCCACGCCGGGGACGTACTCGGACTCGAGCGCGTCGTCCGGGGCCAGCGCCTTCTCCAGCATGTCCCGGAGCAGCCCGGTGAGGCGCCCCTCGGTGGCGAGACGGTCCCGGGCCGCCGCCAGCTGCCCGAGCGGCACCGCGTCCTGGTGGATGGCCGGGGCCAGCGCCAGGAGCAGCGCGTCCCCGTCCGACAGGCCGGGGTGGACCCGCGCGAGCACCTTGTCCCGCTGCAGCAGCCGCAGCGCGTGCACGCGGCGGAAGCCGGCCACCACCTGGAAGCGCCCCTCCGAGGACGGGCGCAGGTCCACCGGGACCAGCTGCCCCACGCGCGCAACGTCCGTGGCGAGCCGGTCCACCTCCCCCACGGGGCGGACCGAGAACGCGGCGTCCTCGTCGAGGGCCTCCAGCGGCACCCACGCCACCGGGGGCGGCTGCGCGGCGGGTAGAGGCTCCGCCTGCACGTCCTCCTCCTCGTCCAGCACGCCCACCGCGGGCGGGGGAAGGGAGGGCATGCCGGGGGCGGCGGGAAGCTGGGCGGCGGCGGCCGGGACGGTCACGGGCGCAACCTCGCCCGCGGCGACGTCCGCGTCAGCGGGGACGCTCTCCGAGGGGTTGGGCAACGGTTCGTTGTTCATCACCCGGACCGGGGTTCAGCGGGGGCTACTTCCTCTTGCGGACAATGACCTTCTTGCGCGACGCGCCGGCCACCACCGGGGGGGCCGGCGGCGCGGGCGGGGGAACCGGGCGGCCCTCGGCGCGCTGCACGGAGGCACGGGCCACCGCGGGGGCCGGGGCGGAGGGC
>VGRA01000238.1 GCA_016875515.1 Deltaproteobacteria bacterium
CACCGGGAAACAGGTGCAGGTTCCGAACGCCGTCAGCCAACCCGGCCGCGGCCTGCGACGACCCGCGTGGGACGGCGGTGCTGACTCCGCTGCCTGCCGGACTGCCCACCGCGGCGTGCGCAGGCGTCCCCGGGCCGAAGCGCAGACTTCGCAGGGGCCCAACCGTCCGGCCGCCGGGACGGCATGGGGCGAAACCATCCAGTATTGCGGACAGACGGGGGCCCGGGGGCGTTCCGGCGGCCCGCCTGCCGGCCTAGACTCTGCGCCTGTCCATGCGTGCGCTTGCCCTGGCCGTCACCTGTTGCCTGCTGCTCTCCGGCTGCCCCGGCCCACCGCTGGTGTGCTCGGTCGCAGACGCGCGCGCCGAGCCGCCGGCCCAGGAAGGCTGGCAGGACGACTCCGGCCCGGTCAGCGTCCTCCTCCCTGCCTTGATGGGCTTCGCCTGCTCCGGCGAGGGGCCCGTGGCCTCCTCCGCGACGGCCGAGGTGCTCTCCCCCACGAACGTCTCCCTGCCCGTCACCGTGGAGGCGCAGCGGGACGGGATCGGGGCAACCGTCGCGGCCCGGGTGACGTTCCTCCCGGCCGAGGGACCGGGGCTCTACCTCGCCACCGCCACCTTCCTGCCGGTGGGCGGCCGCCCCACCTCGCAGATTCTGGTGGTCCGCGACCGGCGCGAAGCGCCCTCCACCCGCCTGCCCCGGCGGTGCAGGACGCTGGCTGCCCTGCCCTCGGGCGCGTGGGTCTGTGACGGCCTGCTGCTCGGCGCCGGGGGCGCCGACACGCGCCTCTTCGCTCCGGAGTGGGAGGTGGCCGCCGCCGGCGGGACGCTGTGGGCCCACCACGGCAACACGCTCATGGCCTGGCGGGAGTTGGACGGCGCGCTGCAGCCGCTCGGCGAGTTCGCCACCGGGTACATCTTCCGGGCGCTGGCGCTCGAGGACCGGCTCGTCCTGTTCGCCCCCGGCCGGGTGCAGGTGGTCACCTTCCCCAACGGGGGGCTGCAGCTGGAAGCCGAGCTCTCCCCCTCGCTGGTGGCCCACGCAGCCGTCACCGCGCACGCGGGGCGCCTGTACCTCCCCGAGCCCCAGCCGGAGATGGACAACTTCGGCAACCAGAACCACCGCGTGTGCACCGTGGCGCTGGCCCCGGCCCAGGCTGCGCCCGAAACCTGCACGGTGCTGCGGGGACAGGTGGTGGGCGGGTGGAATGGCGACTACCTCACGCTGGAGGGGGTGACGCTCCGGGCATGGGCACCCACCCAGGACGGCAAGTTGCTGCTCACGGACACCCTGCTGCTCCCGGCGGGGCTGTTCACCGCGGAGCCCGCGGATGCCCTGTTCTCCGGCCACTGGCCGCAGCTGCCGGACCCCATGGGTGCGGCCCTCGTGACGCGCGTGCGGGGCGGCCGCATCGCGGTGGAGCACTTCGCCTCCATGCCCGAGGGCTTCATCTCCCGGCGTGACCTCGTGTTCGGCGCGCTCGCGGACGGTGGCACCGGCGCGTGGACCCACACCCCCTAGCCATTGCCGAGGAACCGCCCCCCATGACCCCGCTCACCGCACAGCAGTTGGCCCAGTTCCTCGCCCAGCACCCCGGCTGGTCCGTGGTGGACGGCAAGCTCACCCGCCGCTTCCAGTTTCCCGGCTTCCCCACCGCCATCGCCTTCGTGCAGCGGGCGGCAGACATTGCCGAGGCGCACGGCCACCACCCGGACATCGACATCCGGTACTGGGACGTCACGCTCGCAGTGAACACCCACGACGCGGGCGGGGCCCTGACGGAGAAGGACACGCGGCTCGCCACGGCGTGCGAGGCCGCAGCGGCCGCGCTCGCGTGAGCCCTCCCGCGCTGCTGCTCGCCGCGCTCTGCGCCGCTGCCCCCGCCACGCTGCGCGTGGACTGGTTCCACGCGGGGGACGGAAGCCGGCAGCTCTTCACCCTGGACGCACAGGTGCGCGAGCCGCTGCCGTTGGCCGGCAACCCGTCCCGGCCGGTGGATGACAGCGGCCTCGGGGGCTGGCATTTCGAGGTGCGGGGAGCGACGGACGACGCGTTGCTGTACTCCCGCGGCTTCGCCACGCTCTTTTCCGAGTGGGTCACCACGGAGGAGGCGAAGAGGCGCCCGCGCACCTTCCACGAGTCCGCCCGCTTCCCGGACCCCGGCCGCCCGCACCGGCTGGTCCTGCGCGAGCGGCTGCCGGCCGGCAACTGGGTGGCGCGCTGGGAGGTGGCCCTGGACCCGTCCTCGCCCGAGGCACGGACCGCCCTTCCGCCGCCCCCCGCGCGCCCCATCCCGCTGCTGCGGGGCGGGATGGGAGAGGCCGCCCGGGCCAAACGGACGACCCCTGCGCTGGCAGTCGCCGCCAGCCGGGCAGGAGTTGCTACCAACCCCAGCCTTTGGGGGTTCCAGCAACAGCCGGCACCGCAACCTGCATGCCCCGGTCGCAACAACGTTCCCCATCCACGTCCCCGCCGAGTCCGCGGCGGCGGCCGGGGCCCAGCGGTCAGGAGTTGCGACCAGCCCCGTCCGGGCCTGGCACCGGGGCACCCCCCACCACCCCGTCCACGCGCACACCCAACGGCCCCTGGAGAGCCCCTCGCAGGGCGCCCCGCCAGATTGCCGGCTCCGCGCGATCCTCGACACCCGGCCCCCACCTTTCTCGGCTAGGCTGAAGGCCCTGACAGTTGTGGAGCCCTTGAATGGCCTTCTCCCGTCACGCCCTGCTCGCTCCCCTGCTCGCTCCCCTGCTGCTCACCGCGCTGCACACGTCCGGCTGCGACGCGCCTACGGAAGAGCCGGACGCCGGCGCACCGCCGAAGGCCGACGCCGGCAGCGAGGGCCCCTGCTTCGACGGCGGCGGCTGTGACGTCAACGCCGAGTGCATCCGGCTGAGTGCCTCGCGCCGGGACTGCGCCTGCCTTCCCGGCTTCACCGGGGACGGCTTCACTTGCACGGACGTGGACGAGTGCGCGCAGGGCAAGGTGCAGTGCGGCAACAACGCCCGCTGCGTCAACGCCCCCGGTGACGCGGGCTGTACCTGCGACGAGGGCTACGCCTCCCCGGACGGCGGCGCCTGCGAGGACGTGGACGAGTGCGCCACGGACAACGGCGGCTGCAGCCCCTCGGCCGCCTGCACCAACACCCCGGGCGGCTTCAGCTGCGCCTGCAGCGAGGGCTTCTCCGGGGACGGCGGCAGCTGCGAGGACGTGGACGAGTGCGCCCTCCCCGGCATCTGCCCTGCGGGCGCCACCTGCGCCAACACGGACGGCGGGTACGCGTGCGCCTGTCGCCCGGGCTTCACCGGCGTGGGCACCGCGTGCCTGGACGTGAACGAGTGCCTCACCGACAACGGCGGCTGCGCCCCGGGGGCCACCTGCACCAACACCCCGGGCGGCCGCACCTGCACCTGCCCTGCCGGGTACGCGGGCAACGGCCTCGCCTGCACGGACGTGGACGAGTGCGCCACGGACAACGGCGGCTGCGGCCCTTCGGCCGCCTGCGCCAACACGGACGGCGCCCACGTGTGCAGCTGCCCGGCCGGTGCCACCTGCGCCTGCGCGGCGGGCTACGTCTCCCTGGGCAGCCGGTGCGTGGACGTGGACGAGTGCGCCACGGCCAACGGCGGGTGCGACGCCAACGCCGCCTGCACCAACGTCCCGGGAACCCGCACCTGCGCCTGCAAGCCGGGCTACGCCGGCAATGGCTCCAGCTGCACGGACGAGGACGAGTGCGCCTCCAACCAGGGCGGCTGCGCCGTCTCCTGCCAGAACGTCCAAGGCGGCTTCAGCTGCACCGGCTGCGGCCAGTCCACCTGCCCATGCCCGGCGGGCTACGCGCTCGAGGGCTCCACGTGCGTGGACGTGGACGAGTGCGCCACGGGCGAGGCCGGCTGCAGCGTCCATGCTGCCTGCCAGAACACCTCCGGCAGCTTCACCTGCAGCTGCCTGCCAGGCTTTGCGGGGAACGGCCTCACCTGCGCGGACGTGGACGAGTGCGCCACGGCCAACGGCGGGTGCAACCAGAACGCCACCTGCCAGAACACCTCCGGCGGCCGCGCCTGCAGCTGCAAGGCGGGCTACACCGGCACGGGGCTCGCGTGCGCGGACGCGGACGAGTGCGCGTCCAACAACGGCGGCTGCGACGCCACCGCCACCTGCACCAACACCCCGGGCAGCCACGCCTGCACCTGCGCCCCCGGCACCTCCTGCGGCTGCGCCCCCGGCCACGCCCAGGTGGGCACGGCGTGCGTGGACGTGGACGAGTGCGCCACCGGCAACGGCGGGTGTGACCCGGTGGGCACCTGCAGCAACACCCCCGGCGGGCGCACCTGCAGCTGCCCCGCGGGGTACACGCTGGACGGCACGGCCTGCCTGGACGTGGACGAGTGCGGGGTGAACCAGGGCGGCTGCCCGAGCGGCTGCTTCAACGTCTCCGGCGGCTTCGTCTGCACCGGCTGCGGCCAGTCCCCCTGCCCCTGCCCCGCGGGCCACCAGTGGAACGGCCTCGCCTGCGTGGACGTGGACGAGTGCGCGGTGGGCAACGGCGGCTGTGACGGCAACGCCACCTGCGCCAACACCCGCGGCAGCTTCACCTGCGCCTGCAACCCGGGCTACGGCGGCAACGGCTTCGCCTGCTCGGACGTGGACGAGTGCGCCTCCTCCGCGGGCACCTGCTCGGCCAACGCCGCCTGCGTCAACCTCCCCGGGAGCGCCTCGTGCGTGTGCCTGCCCGGCTTCAACGACCTGAACCCCGCGCTGCCCGGCACCTCCTGCGCGGACGTGGACGAGTGCGCCACCGGCACCCACGCCTGCGCCCCCGAGGCCAGCTGCGCCAACACCTTCGGCAGCTTCACCTGCACCTGCAGGGCCGGCTACGGCGGCAACGGCACCACCTGCGCGGACGACGACGAGTGCGCCCTGCGCACGGACACCTGCGCCGCGGACGCCACCTGCACCAACGTGCCCGGGACCTACACCTGCGCGTGCAAGGCCGGCTTCAGCGGGGACGGACGCACCTGCACCGACGTGGACGAGTGCACGGCGGGCACACACACCTGCGGCCCCCATGGCGCCTGCGTCAACACGCGCGGCGGGTACGGCTGCAGCTGCAGCCCCGGCTACGGCTGGAACGGCACCACGTGCGTCAACGTGGACGAGTGCAACGCACTCGCGTCCGCCGCCTGTCCCGCCGGGGCCGGCTGTGCGGACGGGGACGGCTTCTTC
>VGRA01000239.1 GCA_016875515.1 Deltaproteobacteria bacterium
AAGATCACCCCCAAGGGCGAGACCCAGCTCTCCCCCGAGGAGAAGCTGCTGCGAGCCATCTTCGGCGAGAAGGCCGGGGACGTGCGCGACAGCTCCCTCCGCGTCCCTCCGGGCGTGACGGGCACGGTCATCTCCGCCAAGGTCTTCTCGCGCAAGGGCGTGGAGAAGGACGAGCGCGCCAAGCAGATCGAATCTGCAGACGAGGCCAAGCTCCTCAAGGACCAGAACGACGAGATCAAGATCATCCAGGACTCGGCCATGCGCCGTGTCCGCCGGATGCTGATCGGCAAGGAGGCCGCCGCGAAGCTGGTGGACGACAAGAACCGGGTCCTGGTGAAGAAGGGCGACAAGCTCACCGACGAGCTGCTTGACCAGGTCCCCTACGCCTACTGGCGCGACATCTCCGTGGGCGAGGACGTGGACCAGAAGAAGCGGGACATCCTCGACAACCTGGACGAGACCAAGGAGGCGGTCAAGCAGCTGTTCGGCGAGAAGATTGCCCGCATCAAGAAGGGCGACGAGCTGCCCCCCGGCGTCATCAAGATGGTGAAGGTCTACGTGGCCATCAAGCGCAAGCTGATGGTGGGCGACAAGATGGCCGGGCGCCACGGGAACAAGGGCGTGGTGTCCCGCCTGCTGCCGGAAGAGGACATGCCGTTCCTCGAGGACGGCCGCCCGGTGGACGTGGTCCTCAACCCGCTCGGGGTTCCGTCCCGCATGAACATCGGGCAGATCCTGGAGGTGCACCTCGGCTGGGCAGCCCGCGGCATGGGCGAGAAGCTCCAACGACTGGTGGACCAGAGCCTCTCACCGGACAAGCTCCGCGCCCAGCTCAAGAAGCTGTATGACGAGCCTGCCTTCGGCGAGTTCGTGGACGGCCTGCCCGACAGGGAGGTCCTCACCCTCTGCCAGAAGCTGAAGAGGGGCGTGCACGTGGCAACGCCGGTGTTCGACGGCGCCCGCGAGACGGAGATCACCGGGCTGCTGACGGACGCGGACCTGCCCGCTTCCGGCCAGATGGTGCTCTTCGACGGCCGCACCGGGGACGCGTTTGACCAGAACGTCACCGTGGGCGTGCTGTACATGCTCAAGCTGCACCACTTGGTGGACGAGAAGATCCACGCCCGCTCCATTGGGCCCTACAGCCTGGTCACCCAGCAGCCGCTGGGAGGCAAGGCCCAGTTCGGCGGCCAGCGCCTTGGAGAGATGGAGGTGTGGGCGATGGAGGCGTACGGCGCCGCGTACACGCTGCAGGAGTTCCTCACGGTCAAGTCGGACGACGTGGTGGGGCGCACGCGGATGTACGAGGCCATCGTCAAGGGCGACTACACGCTCGAGTCCGGGCTCCCGGAGAGCTTCAACGTGCTGCTGAAGGAGATGCAGGCGCTGGGGCTGGACGTGGAGTTGCTGGAGAGCGCCCCGCCGGAGCGGCAGCGCTCCTTCGCGGACTTCTCCGGCGCAGACAGCGGCCGGACGGGCACGGACGCCTGAGGCGCTCCACCCGGGTGACGGGGGCAGGCCGCGTTGTTGCGGCCTGTTCCCCCTGCAGCTAGACGACTTTCCTTTTCTGCAACTTCGCAGCACCCGCAGCACCGGAGGCACCATGAAGGACATTTTCAACTTCTTCGAGAAGCCGAAGGACCCGCTCTCTTTCCAGGCCATGCGCATTGCGTTGGCGGCTCCGGAGAAGATCCGGCAGTGGTCTCACGGCGAGGTGAAGAAGCCGGAGACCATCAACTACCGCACGTTCAAGCCGGAGCGTGACGGGCTGTTCTGCGCCCGCATCTTCGGGCCGGTGAAGGACTACGAGTGCAACTGCGGCAAGTACAAGCGCATGAAGCACCGCGGCGTCGTGTGCGAGAAGTGCGGCGTGGAGGTCATCCAGTCAAAGGTGCGGCGCGAGCGCCTGGGCCACATCACGCTCGCCACCCCAGTGGCGCACATCTGGTTCATGAAGAGCCTGCCGAGCCGCATCGGCAACCTGCTCGACATGACGTTGAAGGACCTGGAGCGGGTGCTCTACTGTGAGAGCTACATTGTCATTGATCCGCGGAGCGCGCCGCTGCAGCAGGGCGAGCTCCTCTCCGAAGAGGCGTTCCGCAAGGCCAAGGAGAAGCACGGTGACGACGCGTTCGACGCCCGCATGGGCGGCGAAGCGGTGCGTGACCTGCTGAAGTCCCTGCAGGTGGACAAGCTGGCGGAGGAACTGCGCCGTGACATGCGCGAGACCACCAGCGAGGCGAAGCGGAAGAAGTACGCGAAGCGCCTGAAGGTGGTGGAGGCGTTCCGTCAGTCCGCCAACAAGCCGGAGTGGATGATGATGGACGTGATCCCGGTCATCCCGCCGGACCTGCGCCCGCTGGTCCCGCTGGACGGCGGTCGCTTCGCCACGTCCGATCTGAACGACCTGTACCGCCGGGTGATCAACCGCAACAACCGGCTCAAGCGGCTGCAGGAACTGAATGCTCCGGACATCATCATCCGCAACGAGAAGCGGATGCTCCAGGAGGCTGTGGACGCGCTGTTCGACAACGGCCGCCGCGGCAAGACGATCACCGGGCCAAACAAGCGCCCGCTGAAGTCCCTGTCCGACATGCTCAAGGGCAAGCAGGGCCGGTTCCGCCAGAATCTGCTCGGCAAGCGCGTGGACTACTCTGGCCGTTCCGTGATCGTGGTGGGGCCGGAGCTGCGGCTGCACCAGTGCGGGCTGCCGAAGATCATGGCGCTCGAGCTCTTCAAGCCCTTCATCTACAACAAGCTGGAAGAGAAGGGTTACGTCACCACCATCAAGTCCGCGAAGAAGATGGTGGAGAAGGAGCGGCCGGAAGTGTGGGACATCCTGGAGGATGTCATCCGCGAGCACCCTGTGATGCTCAACCGCGCCCCCACGCTGCACCGGCTGGGCATGCAAGCGTTCGAGCCCGTCCTGATCGAGGGCAAGGCCATCCAGCTGCACCCGCTGGTGTGCGCTGCCTTCAACGCGGACTTCGACGGCGACCAGATGGCCGTCCACGTGCCGCTCTCCATTGAAGCCCAGATGGAGGCCCGCGTGCTGATGATGTCCACCAACAACATCCTCAGCCCTGCCAACGGCAAGCCCATCATCGTGCCCACCCAAGACATGGTGCTCGGCATGTACTACCTGACGCGGGCGCGCGAGTTCGCGCTTGGCGAGGGGCGCGTGTTCGCCAGCCCGGACGAGGTCCGCGCCGCGTACGATCACGGCGAGGTGCATCTGCAGGCGAAGATCGTCTGCCGCATTGACGGCAAGCGCCGCGAGACCACGGTGGGCCGCGTGCTCGTGTGGGAGGTCGTTCCGCGGAAGCTGGGCTTCGACGCCATCAACAAGGTGCTGGACAAGAAGCAGCTGGGGGCGCTGATTGACCGTTGCTACCGCCTGACGGGTGAGAAGGAGACGGTGTTGCTCGCGGACCGCGTGCGCAGCCTCGGCTACACGCACGCCACCAAGGCGGGCATCTCCATTGCCGTGAAGGACATGACCATCCCTGCGAAGAAGCAGGACTTCCTGAACGAGGCCCGCAAGGAGGTGGCGGACATCGAGGTGCAGTACCAGGAGGGTCTCATCACCCAGGGCGAGCGGTACAACAAGGTGATCGACATCTGGGCGGAGATCACCGAGAAGGTCGCCAAGGAGATGATGGAGGGCATCTCGCAGGAGGAGATCACGGGCGAGAACGCCAAGACGGGCAGGAAGGAGACGCGCAAGCAGCCGTCCTTTAACCCGGTCTACATCATGGCAGACTCCGGCGCCCGCGGCTCTGCCCAGCAGATCCGCCAGCTGGCCGGCATGCGCGGGCTCATGGCCAAGCCTTCCGGGGAGATCATCGAGACGCCCATCACGGCGAACTTCCGCGAGGGCCTGTCCGTGCTGCAGTACTTCATCTCCACCCACGGCGCCCGCAAGGGCCTCGCGGACACGGCGCTGAAGACCGCAAACTCGGGTTACCTCACCCGCCGGCTCGTGGACGTGGCGCAGGACGCCATCATCAACGAGTACGACTGCGGCACCATGGACGGTCTGGCCATTGGCGCCCTGGTGGAGGGCGGCGAGGTGATCGAGCCCATGGGCGAGCGCATCCTCGGCCGCGTTGCGCTGGACGACATCCATGATCCCGTCACGGGAGAGGTGCTGGTCCGGGCAAACGAGGAACTGGACGAGGAGAACGTTTGGAAGATCGAGAACAGCGGGCTGGACAAGGTGAAGATCCGCTCGGTGCTCACGTGCCAGGCCCGGCGCGGCATCTGCGTGGAGTGCTACGGCCGTGATCTGGCGCGCGGCCGCAAGGTCTCCGTGGGCGAGGCGGTGGGCGTCATTGCCGCCCAGTCCATTGGCGAGCCCGGCACGCAGCTGACGATGCGGACCTTCCACATCGGCGGTGCGGCGACGCGGCGCGCGGAGCAGTCCAGCCTGGAGAACCGGTTCGCCGGTACCGTGAAGTTCGCCGGACTGGCCACGGTGGAGAAAGCAGACAAGACGCTGGTTGCCATGAACCGACAGGGCGAGCTGCTTGTGGTGGACGACAGCGGCCGTGAGCGCGAGCGCTACCAGATCACCTACGGCGCCCGCCTGCTGGTGAAGGAGGGCCAGAAGGTGGAGGCTTCCACGCTGCTCGCCGAGTGGGACCCGTTCGCCATGCCGGTCATCGTGGAAACGGGCGGCACGGTGAAGTTTGATGACATTATCGATGGCGTGACCATGTCCGTCCAGACGGACGAGGTGACGGGCCTGTCTCGCAGCACCATCATCGAGTCCAAGGACCCGGACGCGCGGCCGCGCATCGTCATCTCCGGGGTTGCGAACAGCCGCGAGTACTTCCTGATGCAGGGGGCCATGCTCACGGTGAACGACGGTGACGAGATCACCCCGGGCGAGGTCATTGCCAAGGTTCCCCGCGAGACGACGAAGACGAAGGACATCACGGGCGGCCTGCCGCGCGTCGCGGAGCTCTTCGAGGCCCGCAAGCCGAAGGACGCGTCCATCATCGCGGACATCGACGGCGTGGTCTCGTTCGGCAAGGACACCAAGGGCAAGCGCAAGCTGGTCATCACCCCGGACGTCGGCGGCGAGCTCCGCGCGGACCTTGCCAAGGAGTACCTGATCAGCAAGGGCCGCCACATCAGCGTGCACTCGGGTGACCGGGTGAAGGCGGGGGAGGCGCTGACGGACGGTCCTGCCAATCCGCACGACATCCTCAAG
>VGRA01000240.1 GCA_016875515.1 Deltaproteobacteria bacterium
CCGACATCCGCTCGAGGTTGAACTGCAGCGGCGGCACCACGCTGCTGACCACCACCGCCTTCACCCGGGTGAAGTCCAGCCCGCTGAAGGCGAACAACTCCCTCAGCAGCGCGCCGTACTCGTCCGAGGTCCTCCGCGCACAGGTCTCCAGGCGCCAGTGGTCGAGGAGCTTCTGCCCCTCGTACACGCCCAGCACGGTGTTGGTGTTTCCGACGTCAATGGCGAGCAACATGAGGCCGGACACTCTAGACGACCGCGCGCCTCAGCGGGTGGCCGGCCTGAGCTGCTCCACGTCCCCGGCGAGCACCCGCTCCAGCCTGCCCCCGTCCACGCGCACCAGCAGCGCACCCGCCTCGTCAATGTCCTCGGCAAGTCCCACGTACTCCGAGCGCTCCGTCCGGACGCGCACGCGCTGCCCCACGGTGGAGGACAGCCGCTTCCATGCCTCGCGAACCGGGGCAAAGCCCTCCTCGACGTGGCGCTCCAGCCAGCGCTCCAGGTGGGAGAGCAGCGCAGCGGTGAAGAGAGCGCGCGGGACGCGGCTGCCACGCGCCCTCATCAAGGACGTGGCCGTCCCGCGCAGTTCCTCCGGCAGGTCCGCCTCGGAGAGGTTGAGGTTCACCCCCATCCCCAGCACGACGAAGTGCACCTTGTCCGCCTCTGCCGACAGCTCGGTCAGGATGCCCGCCACCTTCAGCCCGCCCACCTGCACGTCGTTGGGCCACTTGATGGCCGCGTCCGCCGCCCCCGCCTCGCGCAGCGCCTCGGCCAGCGCCACCGCGGCCACCAGCGTCAGCTCCGGGGCGCGCTGCGGCGGGAGATCCGGCCGCAGGATGGCGGAGAAGGCCAGGTTCAGCCAAGGGGGAGACACCCAGCTGCGCCCGCGGCGGCCCCTCCCGGCCGTCTGCTGCTCGCAGATGACCACCTCGCCGTGGAACGCCCCCTCCTGCGCCAGCCGGTAGGCGAGCGCGTTGGTGGAAGGCAGCTCCTCCCGGTAGTGCAGCGTGCGCCCCAGTTCGTACGTGGACAGCAGCGGCGAGAGCTCCAGTGGCGTCAGCCGGTCCGGGATCTCCACCAGCCGGTAGCCGCGCGAGGGGACCGCCTCGATCCGGTACCCTCGCCCCCGGAGCGATTCGACGTGCTTCCACACCGCCGCGCGGGACAGCCCCAGCTTGTCGGACAGCGCCTCGCCGGAGGTGAATCCCTCCCCGCCCTCCAGCAGGAAGGCGAGGACCAGTTCCTCCTGGCTGTGCGTCCCGGTACCCATGCGCTGCAAAGGTTAGGGACCGCCTCCGCGGCGGTCAAACCGGGCCGGTCCCGCCCTCCACCCGGATGACCTGTATACGGGCCCGGGTGGTTGCCAACTGGTCAATCCAGCCCACCGCGGCCGCCACGGCCGCGTCCCCCGCGTCGTGCGTCAGCACCACGATCTGCGCGGGCCCCTCGCCCTGGGCCGGCCGCTGGACAATGGAGGCGATGCTGATCTCCTTCTCCGCGAGCACCCCGGCGATCCGCGCGAGCACCCCCGGCGCGTCCTGCACGGTGAAGCGCAGGCAGTGCCGCCCCCGCCATGCCCCCATGGGCCGCAGCGGGACGTCCTGCAGGAACGGCGCGCACAGCGCCGGCAGGCGCCCCGACGCGTGGGACAGAAGGTTGCGCGAGACATCCATGATGTCCGACACCACCGCCGCCCCAGTCGGCATCCCGCCCGCCCCCTGCCCGGACAGCAGCAACGGCCCCAACGCGGCGCACTCCACCTGCACCGCGTTGAAGCCGCCCCGCACCTGCGCCAGCGGGGCGCTCACTGGGACGTAGGCTGGGTGCACGCGCACGTCCAACGCCCCGTCCACGCGCCGGGCCGTGGCCACCAGCTTGAGCGCGAAGCCGAGCTCCCGGCCGAGCGCGAAGTCCACCGGCTCCAGCCGGGTGATGCCCTCCACGTGCACTCGAGATGGATCCACCCGCGCACCGAAGGCCAGCTGCGCCAGCAGGCAGATCTTCTGCGCGGCGTCCATGCCCGACACGTCCAGCGTGGGGTCCGCCTCCGCAAAGCCGAGCACCTGGGCCCGCGCCAGCGCCTCGGCGTAGCTGCTACCGCCTGCACCCATGGCGTCCAAGATGAAGTTGGTGGTGCCGTTGACCACCCCGCTGACCGCCTGCACCCGGTCGGACGCGAGCGCCTCGCGCAGCGTCCGGATCACCGGGACGCCACCGCAGACGGCCCCCTCGAAGGCCAGGTCCACCCCGGCCGCAGCGGCCTCCGCAAAGAGCGCCTCACCGCGGGCGGACAGCAGCGCCTTGTTGGCCGTCACCACCTGCTTGCGCGCGCGGATGGCCGCGGACACATAGGACGCCGCCTGCTCCACCCCGCCCACCAGCTCCACCACCACGTGCACCGAAGGGTCCGCGAGCACCGCGCCCACATCCGTGGTGAGCAACCCCGCCACCCCTGCCTCCGCGCGCGCCCGGGAGGCATCCCGCACCAGCACGTGCCTCACCCGGACCGGCACCCCCAGCCGCCGCTGGATGTCCTCGGCGTGTGCGGTGAGGATCCGCCACGCCCCCTGCCCCACGTTCCCAAATCCCAACAGCGCAACGCCGATCTCCCTCACGGCGCCTGCCCCTTCAGCTCGTAGGAGCCGAGCTCCACGAGCGCCTGCGGGATGCGCCGGCCGTCCTTGCGCTCCGCCTCCACGCGGATGCGCACCAACCCCACCCCGGCGGCGAACGTGAGCTCGTTGACGAGCGTGGTGGAGGCGTCCACCGGGTTTCTCCCCTCCACCTGCACGCAGTCCGGGAACACGCCCGCCGGCACCTCGCAGCCGCCGCCGGTGCTCACCACCTGGTACCGCTCCACCGAGGAGACGGACACCACGTTGGTCCAGCTGCTGCCGGTCTCCACCGGGTTCTTGAGCAGGTAGCGCTTGTCGTCCCGGACGCCCCAGGGATCCGACACCAGCTTCCCCCCTGCGCTGTCCACGAAGTAGCCCCCCTCGCGCCGCAGGATCCGCACCTCCTGCTGCCGCTCCTCGCCCAGAAGCCGCGCGCGGTAGGTCCAGCGGTTGCCCACCGCCAACGGGTAGTACGCCTCCGCGGGCGTGCGCCCCAGCCGGACCTCGTCCGGGTTCACCCGGTGGACGCAGGCAGTGGAGAGGGCAAGTGCGGCGAGGGCGGGGGCCCACGGGTTCTTTGGATGCATGGTGCCCCGGATGATGGACCGGACTTCCCGCGCACGGGAGTTTCCGTCACCGCCGGGGCTGCGCCCGGAGATCCCCCAGCGCCCGGCTGGCCGCCTCGCGGACGGCCGGCACGTCATGTCCCTGTGAGACGGTGAAGAGCCACGCCTCGGCCTCCTCCCCACCTATCTCTCCGAGCGCGAAGACGATCTCCTTGAAGAAGGGCGGCTCCTTGTTCCGGCCGAGCTCGATGAGCGCCGGCACGGCGCGGGGCTCGCGCATCTCCACCAGCGCCCCCATGGCCCGGCGTACCTTCGCGGCATCTGACAGGTGGAGCCGCTCCAGCAGGGCATCCACGGCGAGCGGGCTCTTGCGCTCGGCGAGGACCCGCAGGGCAGACTCCACCACCCGGGCGTCCGGGTCCTTGAGCTGCGCCGCCAGCTCCGCGTCCGTCCGGGTCCGCGCACGCAACATCAGGTCAGCGGACGCCACCACCTGCAGCAGCGCATCGTCCAGGGCTCGCCGCAGCGCGGCGCGGCGGGCCTCCAGGGACGCGTCCTGGATGGGCGCCTCGCCCACACCCACCACCTCCTCGTGGATGCTCCCGTCCTCGAGCGGGATCTCCACGTCCAGCTGCGCCCCCGTCTCCGCCCACATTCCCTCGCGCGGCTTGCGCACGGACTCCCGCGTGTAGCCCAGCTCCAGGGTCAGCCGTGCCCCCCTTTCCGCAGCGGCGCTCTGGGGGGGCTCGGTGAAGCGCCCGCTCTCGCGGAGCAGGAGGAGGAGCCGCTCCCGCACCGCCGCGGCGTCCAGGCCGAGCGCGGGGTTGTCCACCACCGTCTCTCCCTCCACCGTCACCGTTGCCAAGGTGTGGCGCGGTGGACGGTTGCACGCCGAAAGGAGACTGGCCGCGAGCAGCAACCCCAGCGTCCGCGCTGCCCACCGGGAAGGCCCGGACGGGCAGCCATGCTCCGACCGGCCGTGCGGCCCGGGGCCCTCGGCGGTCAGCGCGGGAGCACCGTCACCCATGCCCCGGGCTCAGCCCGCGTTCTCGGGGGTCGGAGGCGGGGCAGAGGGGGCCGGGGCGGCAGGCTCCGCCGCCGCGGCCGCAGAGGGCGTGGCCTCGGCTCCACCGGCCGGTCCCGCCTCGCCCGGCGTTCCGGGCGTGCCTTCCGGGCGCTGGCCCCGGCCACGGCGGCCACGCCGGCGCCGGCGGCGCTTGCGGCGAGGCTCGCCGTTGGGTCCAACCTCATCGCTCGTCCCGGCTGCACCGCCCGCCGCGGAGGCCTCGGCCCCCTCGGCCTCGTCGCCCTCCTCGCCGTCATTTCCCTCGTCGTCGTCCACGGCTGCCGCCGGAAGCCGGGCCGCGGAGGGCTCGGTCACCTCAGGCGTCTCCGCCGTGCCGGCGGGCGCCGCCTCGGACCCGTCCGGGCTGCCGCCACCGGCCTCTGCAGCGGACTCGGACCGGGCCTGCGTGCATTCGGCCCTCGCCGGGGATTCGAGCTCGCGCTCACGGGCACGCACCTCGCGCCGGTGGGCGGCCTCATCCCCCTCCTGCTTGGCCGCCTCGAAGAAGCGCTCGTCCACCTCGAACAATTCGACCAGCTGGACCGTGACGCCGCTCTTAGCCTCGAGGAACTTGTCCGCAAGCGCGTCTCCGCCCCAGATCATGGCCAGCGCCCCCTGGGACTGGGACTCTCCGCGGGCGTCCACGCGCACGTCGCCCGGGGTGAGCAGCAGGCCAATCTGCGCGGCGCAGTGGCCCATGTCCCGGCGGAGGTCCTGCACCGCCTTGCGGTCCAGAGAGCCATTGCCTCGCACCATCCGGATGGCGTACCGGAACTCCACGCTGCCCTCCCGCCTGCGGGCGGTCAGCAGGGGGCCGTTCGGGTTGCGCTTGGCGACCTTCAGATCCCGGAAATGGAACGCGTGCAGCATCTTGACGCACGCCTTCTCGAAGGCGAACCCCTCCAACTCGGCCAGGCGGCGGCGCAGCACCCGCGCCATGGCCCGGCGGCTGTCCCGGCCC
>VGRA01000241.1 GCA_016875515.1 Deltaproteobacteria bacterium
CTGCCGGACCTCCAGCTGCGCGCGGACGTGGACCTCTGGACCGCGCCGAAGCCCCCGGCCGAGGACGTGCCCTCCACCGGGAACCTGCGGGCCACCCTCCGCGGCGACTTCACCGGTTGGAGCTTCTTGCAGCCTGGTCTCTGGATTGACTACCGAAACAAGGGGCTGGCCGCGCAGCGCGAACTGGGCGAGGCCCCCTGCTACGAGGTCTCCACCGACACCACCGACGGCGGGGACTCCATCCCGTGTGACGGGCAGTACGTCCGGCTGACGCAGCGGCTGCAGAGCCGGCTTGCCGGCAAGTACGCGGTGCTGGTGCTGCAGGCCTGGGAGAAGTGGGTGGACGACCCCAAGCTGGCCCCGGGGATGCGGATGGACGTCTCGGCCTTCGCGCAGGTCATCAGCCAGCCGCTGGACAACCTCCGGCTGTCCGTCCGCTCGCGCTACCTGGACGAGGGATTCGGGGACGACCTGCTGGGGGAGCGCTCCCTCTGGTCCTTCGCGGACGTCACGGTGCTGTGGAGCAAGGCGCTGGAGACCCGCGTGCGGTACGACAACTACGCTTGGCTCGACCAGCGCGAGTCCACGCTCGCCCGCAGGCCCAACCCGGAGCACCGCCTCCGGCTGGAAGTGGAGGCTCGTTTCTAGATGCCGCGCCAGCTTGCACTCCCGCTCGCGCTGCTGCTGCTGGCCGCGGCCGGCTGCCACACCACCGCGTCCGCGCGCCGCTACTCCAAGGAGGAAGCAGCCCGCACGTTCGACCGCTTCGAGGTGGCGGGGCTCGACATTGGCGAGTTCCCGGTCGACGGGGCCAACGCGGTGGTGGACGGGGACACCATCAAGGTGAAGGGGCTCTCCAGCAGCCTGCGGTTGCTGGGCATCGACACCGAGGAGACCTTCAAGCACGATTGGGAGCGCAAGCTGTTCGCGCAAGGCTGGGACGAGTACCTCGCAGCCATGCGCGGCAACGCCGTCCGCCCGGTGAAGATGGCCACCCCGGCGGGAGACGACGCCAAGCGCTGGGCCCAAGGCTTCTTCGCCGGCGTGACGAAGGTCAAGCTGGAGCGGGACCACCCCGGTGAAATCCGCGACTACTACGGCCGCTACCTGGCCTACGTCTTCGTCTTCAAGGACGGCGAGTGGGTGAACTTCAACCTGGAGTGCGTGCGGGCCGGCTGGTCCCCCTACTTCACCAAGTACGGCCGCAGCCGTCGCTTCCACGCCGCCTTCGTGCGGGCGCAGGAGGAGGCGCAGGCGCAGCAGTTGCACATCTGGAAGCCGTCCGAGATGCACTATCCGGACTACGCCGAGCGGCTGAAGTGGTGGAACGCCCGCGGGGACCTGGTGCACCGCTTCGAGAAGGAGGCGGACGGACGGGCGGAGTTCATCCAGCTGACGCGGTGGGACGCCATGACGCAGCTGGAGCAGAAGCTGGGCGAGGAGGTGACGGTGCTGGGCGCCGTCTCAGAGGTGAAGCCCCGCGAGCGCGGACCCACCTCCGTGAAGCTGGCCCGCAACCGCAAGAGCAGCTTCGACCTGGTCTTCTTCGACCGGGACGTGCTTCTCGCCACGAACATCGCGCGCGCCCGGGGCGAGTACGTGCAGGTGCGCGGCGTGGTGACGCGGTACGTGAACAAGGAGCGCGGCATCAACCAGCTGCAGGTGGAGGTGGCCCTGCCCGGGCAGGTGCTGGTGCCGCCCTACGTCATGGAACTGCGCGAGCTGCCCCCGGACAAGCCGCGCCCGCCCCGCAAGCCCGCCGCCCCGCAGCCGGACGCGGACCCGAACCCCCCGACCGAGCGTGAGCCCGGAGATTTCGCCCCCGAGCAGGACAAGGATACCGACCCTGGAGCAGACTGAATGACCATGCGCAACGCCCCCGTCCCCGCCGCCCTCGCCTCGCTGCTGCTGCTCTCCGGGTGCCCGGGCGAGAACACAACCACCGGCCCCGCCTGCAAGTCCCTTTTGGCGGGGGACCTGGTCATCACCGAGGTGATGGCCAACCCGAAGGGGGATGACTCGGGCAAGGAATGGATGGAGCTCCACAATCCCACAGCGAAGGACATCAGCCTCTCGGGCATCAGCCTGTTCGTCTCCAACGCGGACGGCAGCAGCGAGAAGGCCCTGTCGCTTCCCAAGACGCTCTCCCTGCCGGCGGGCAAGTACCTGGCCATGGGGGACGTCCGGGACGGTGCCACCCCGCCGCCCTGGATTGGCTACGCGTACGGCGACGGGCTCAAGGCCCTGCCCAACTCCAGCGGCGCGGTGGGAGTCCGGTGCGGGACCAACGTGCTGGACAAATTCACGTGGAACCAGCCCGCCGCGGACGGCAAGAGCCTCTCCCTCAACGGCGCGCTGGTCCCGGACTCCGCCGCCAACGACAACGCGGACAACCTCTGCACGGGGACGTCCTCCTATGACACCGACATGTTCGGCACCCCGGGCCAGAAGAACGACCCGTGCGGCAGCCCGGACGGCGGGTGCGTGGGCTCGGCGTGCGGCACCTGCTTCGACAGCGCGCTGAACATGGCCCGCCCGGCGGTGCTCCCCTCCAATCCCGGGGACCTGGTCATCTCCGAGTTCATGGCCAACCCCTCCAGCACCGACACGGGCAAGGAGTGGTTCGAACTGTTCGCCACGCGGGACGTGGACCTCAACGGCCTCGAGGTGACGGCCGGGTCGAACACGGACACGCTGGCCTCGGCCAACTGCCTCCACGTCCCCGCGGGCAGCTACGCGGTCATCGCCAACTCGACGGACGCGGGGGTGAACGGCGGCCTCCCCCTTGTGACCACGACCACGACGGTGACCCTCGGCAACGCCACGTCCAGTCCGGGCTCCCTGTCCGTGTCCAACGGCGGGGTGGTGGTGGACAGCATCTCCTGGGGCGCTGCGGCTGCCGCGAGCGGCGTCTCCTCGCAACTGGATCCGCTGAAGCTGGACGCGGAACTGAACGACGGTGCAGACGCCTTCTGCCCCGCCACGCAGGCGTACGGTGCCGGGGACAAGGGCACGCCGGGGACGGCCAACTCGGCCTGCGCCAGCGCACCGGCGGGAGACACCTGCGTGGACGCCGCCACCGGGCAGTCCCGCCCGTTGATGCCTCCCGCGGTGGGCGACCTGGTCATCACGGAGTTGCTGCAGAACACCGCCGGCACGGACGCGGACCAGGAGTGGTTCGAGGTCTTGGTGAAGGCGGACGTGGACCTCAACGGCCTGAAGCTGGGCAACGAGGGAAACACCGGCACCGCGCTCAACTCCACCACCTGCATCCACCCCGGCCCCAACACGTGGGTGGTCTTCGCCCGCAAGGCGGACCCGGCGGTCAACGGCGGGCTGCCCCAGGTGACCGCCACCATCGGCTTCGGGCTGGCCAACACGGGCCCGCGCTCTGTGAAGGTGATGTTCGCGGACGGGGGGCTGCTGGACCAGGTGACGTACGACACCGCCCAAGTGAAGGAGAGCACCTCCTGGCAGCTGGACTTCAACAACCTGGACAACATTGCCAACGACAGCGTGGCCAGCTTCTGCTTCACGGACGCGGGTACCTACTCGGCCACTGCCGCCAACACGGGCACGCCCGGGGCACCCAATGTCCGCTGCCAGTAGCGGGCGGGCGTGGGGGGCGGGGCTCTGCCTGTCCCTGCTCGCCGCGCTGGGCGGCTGCAGCGGCGGGGCGTCGGCGAGCAAGTGCGGCCCCGCAAGCGGCGTGGTGGCCTCCGTCGTGGACGGGGACACGGTGGAGCTGGAGTCCGGGGAGAAACTGCGGCTGCTGCTCGTGGACACCCAGGAAGTGACGTCCGGCAAGAACGAGTGCTACGGCGCCGAGGCCCGGGACTACACGCGGCAACTCGTGGAGGGGAAGGCGGTACAGCTCTCCTACGACGAGGCCGGGTGCACGGACCGCTACGGGCGCACGCTCGCCTACGTCTCCGTGGACGGGCGCGAGGTGAACGGTCTGCTGGTGGAGCGCGGCTTTGCCTGCGTGCTGCACATTTCCCCCGCCGGGGATGACCGGGCGGAGGAGTTCAAGGGGCTGCAGTCCGAGGCAAAGGTGGCGAAGCGGGGCGTGTGGGGCAGCTGCACCACGGGCGGCTGCTTCTAGGGCGCGCGCCATTGGCACCCGTGCGCAGCGTGGGCGGCTTCATCCTGTTCCGGGACAACGCCACCACGCTCCCGCGGGCGCTGGAGGGGCTGCTCGCCACCTGTGACGAGGTGCTGGCAGTGGACACCGGCAGCGCGGACGGCTCCGCGGCGGTGGTGGAGGCGGCGGGGGTGCGGCGGCTCGCGGTGACCTGGCGCGGCTTCGGCGCGGCGCGGGCAGCGGCGGCCCGGGCGCTGTCCCACCACGACGCGCTGTTCTTCCTGGACTCGGACGAGTGGCTGCCGGAGGCCTCCGTGGCGGCGCTGCGCGGGGTGCGGGTATGGGCGGAGTGGCCCGAGGCGGTGGCGCTGCGGCGGCGGGACTGGGTGACCGCGGGGCAGCGGCGCTTCGTACTGAGGTCCGAGTGGCGCAAGCGCTGGGTGCTGACCTCGAAGGCCTCCTGGACCGAGGCGCAATTCGTCCACGAGTCGCTGCCGGGCCCATTGCAGACGCGGCGGCTGGACGCGTTCATTGAGCACGCTTTCCTCCCGTCCCTAGAGAGCCGGGCTTCGCGCAACGACCGCTACGGCCTGTTGTGGGCGCTCCGCGAGCAGGCGGCGCAGGGAGGGCCGGTGCCGGTGCCCTGGACGAAGCGGCCGTGGATGCAGCAGTGGGCGCACTTCCTCCGCAACGCGGTGCTGAAGGGGGCGGCGCTGCGCGGCGGGCGGGCGGGGCTCGCCGCCTCCTGGCTGGTGGCCCGCTACCACGCGGACAAGTACCGGTGGCTCGAGCGGCTCGCCGCGGGCGAGGAGCCGGAGATGCAGGCGGCGGTGGCGAGGGGAGACTACGAGGCGGTGTTCAGGGCGAGGTGATGCGCAGGGCTCAGTTTCCTACCCGGTGCCGAACGGACCGCACCAGCCGGCACCCCGCATAGCCCACGCCCAGCACCCCGGCCTGCAGCACCCACTGCACCACCGGCAGCGAGATGAACACCAAGCCCGAGGTGGAGGTGAGGTGCTCCGGCGCGAACGACCACCAGTAGGTGGCCGGGAAGAGGAGCGCCGCCACCACGGACACGCCGGCGAGCAGCGGGAAGCAGCGGCGCATCCACCT
>VGRA01000242.1 GCA_016875515.1 Deltaproteobacteria bacterium
GGCACCTCGTCCAGCGGCGCCTCGCAGGCTGCGGGCGCGGGGCAGCCCCGCAGCGGCGGCGCGGCGTGCGCGAGGCGCGCGAGGAACACCTGCGCCCCCGGCATGGGCTGCCCGTCCCCGTCCATCACGCTGCCGTGCAGGCGCAGCGGGCCGGGCGGCGGCACGGGGCCCTGCGCTGCCTCGGGCTCCTGGTCCACCGGGATCTGGAAGGCGGAAGGGGCCGCGGGGACGGGGCGTTGGACGGGCTTGCGGAGGAACCGGACGGTGAAGGCCGTCCCCGCCAGCAGCGCCATGCACAGTGCCCCCAGCCAGGCCCACCCGCGCGGCGTCACCTAGGCCCGCTCCACCAGCACGCGCGTCCCCAGCGCCTCCTCCAGCAGCTCCCGGCCGGACTCGGACGCCCAGAGCTCCAGCTCCATGGCGCCCCGGCCGTGCAGCATGACTTGTACGGTCCTGCCGCGCGCGCGCGCCGTGACGAACCGAACGTTGCGCCGGTGTCCGCGGTCCAGCGCGTCTGCCAGGCGCAACAGCCCGGCCAGGCGCGTCACCTGGCGCCGCTCGGCGGGCGTCAGCCCCATGAAGGGGGCATGCTTGGGGCGCGGGTGGCTCTTGCGGTGGTAGCGCGCCACCTGCGCCACCACCTCCTTCTCCGCGTCCGTGAAGCCGGGCAGCTCGGCGTTCTGGATGAGGTAGGCCGAGTGCTTGTGGTGCCTGCTCCTTGAAACGAAGTTCCCCACGTCGTGCAGCATGGCGGCCGCGTAGAGCAGCTGCCGCGACTCCGGCTCCAGTCCGTGCAGCTCGTACAGTTGGTCGAACAGGGAGAGCGCCAGGGACATCACGTGGTGGGCGTGCGGGGCCCGGTACTGGCACTGCTCGCCGAACGCGCGCACCCCCTCGCGCAGCGCCACGTCCTGCGAGGCCGCGCCGGGCAGCGGCATCCCCAGCCGGGAGACCAGGTCCAGCAGCAGCCCATCCCGCAGCCCCTTGCGGCTCACCTCCACGGCGTCCAGGTCCAGGTGGTCCATCACCCCGAGCAGCACCGCGGCCCCCGCCACGATGGTGTCCACCCGCTTCTCCTCCACCACCTTGCGCCGGGCCGCCACGCGCATCCGGCACAGCCGCTCGTACAGCTTCCGGAGCGCCTTGCGCTCGATGACGTCCGGCCCGCTGGCCCGCTGCCCCTCCCGCAGCGCTTCGCCGAGCGCGCCAATGCTGCCCGCGGTGCCCAGCACGCGGCGGCGCTTGCCCGGCAGTCCCCCGGCGAGCCGGTCCGCGAGCACGTCTGCCACGTGCTCCTCCAGCAGCCGCAGTTCCTTCGCCCGCGGCGGGTCCGACTGCAGGAACATCTCCGTCAGCCGCACCGCCCCCAGCTCCACCGAGTGGCCCACCCGCACCGCCGCGCCGCGCGTGGCCGACAGCTCCGTGCTCCCGCCGCCAATGTCGATGAGCAGCGCCTCGTCCCGCGCCGACGCCCCCTCCAGCACCCCGAGCGCAATGAGGCGCGCCTCCTCCGTGCCCGAGATGACCTCCAGTCGCAGCCCCGTCTCGCGCGCCACGCGCCGGTTGAATTCCAACCGGTTGCTCGCCTCGCGCACCGCCGCCGTGGCCACCGCGCGCACCGTCTCCGCCCCCAGCCGCTTCGCCTCCTGCTGGAAGCGCTTGAGCGCCCCCACCGCGCGCGTCATGGCCGCGGCAGACAGGCTGCCGGTCCCGTACAGCCCCTCGGCCAGCTTCACCGGCTCGCGCACGTCCAGCAGCACGCGGCGGCTCTGGCCCCGCACCTCGGCCACCAGGCAGCGGGCCCCGTTGGAGCCCAGGTCAATGACGGCGAGCGTGTGCATCACGCGGAGCTCTTCTCGTCCCGCGGGACGGACGGGGAAGGGGAGGGCGGCTGCGCGCCGGACTGCCGCTCGCGCGCCCGCCGGGAAATGAAGTGGCGCGCCACCTCCACCTTGGCCGCGCGGTGCGCCCCCTGCGCCAGCTCCGTGAAGCGGGCCTGGCTGCGCAGGTTGGGATCGCCCTCCTCGGGCTGCATCCTCCGGTAGCTGCCCCCCGGCTGCAGCAGGCGGTTCTTCACGGTGTCCCGCAGCATGGTGGCGAGGATCTCCTCCCGGATGCGCGCGCGCACGTCCGCGTCCAGCACCGGCCACGCCACCTCCACGCGCCGCAGGAAGTTGCGCGGCATCCAGTCCGCGGACGCCACGTACATGAGCTCCCGCTCCCCGTGGCCGAACACGTAGACGCGGCTGTGCTCGAGGAAGCGGTCCACCACGGACAGCACCCGGATGTTGTCGCTCACCCCGGGCACGCCGGGGCGCAGGCAGCAGATGCCCCGCACCACCAGGTCCACCTTCACCCCGGCCTGGCTCGCCCGGTACAGCGCGCGGATGGTCTCCGCGTCCACCAGCGAGTTCATCTTCGCCACGATGCGCCCGTCCGCCCCCCGGGCCGCCTCCCGCTCAATGGCCGCCAGCACCGTGTCGTGCAGGTCGATGGGGGCGACCTTCAGGTGCTTCAGCCCCGGCGGGTTGGAGTAGCCCGTCAGCAGGTTGAACAGCGCCGAGCAGTCCTCGCCGAACTCCTCGTTCGCCGTGAAGAGGGACAGGTCCGTGTAGATGCGGGAGGTGTTGGGGTTGTAGTTGCCGGTGCCCAGATGGATGTACCTCCGCAGCAGCCCCTTCTCGCGGCGCACCACCATCAGCACCTTGCAGTGCGTCTTGAAGCCCAGCAGGCCGTACACCACGTGCACGCCGGCCGCCTCCAGCGCCCGCGCCCAGCCGATGTTGACCTCCTCGTCGAACCGGGCCTTCAGCTCCACGATGACGGTCACCTGCTTGCCCAGCTCTGCCGCCCGGGCCAGCGCCTTCACCACCGGGGAGTCAATGGAGGTGCGGTACAGGGTCTGCTTGATGGCCAGCACCTGCGGGTCCTCCGCCGCGCGCCGGATGAAGTCCACCACCGTCTGGAAGCTCTCGTAGGGGTGGTGCAGGAGCAGGTCCTGCTCGGCAATGCGCTCGAACAGGTCCACCTCCTCCAGGTCCGGCCGAACCGGCAAGTCGGTGGCCGGGTAGCGCAGCTCCGGCGGCGCCGGCAGGGACGTGGCCAGCCACATCAGGTCCGCCAGGTTGATGGGGCCGTCGATGTTGTAGACGTCCGCCACGGACAGCCCCAGCGCCCGCGCCAGCATGGCCTGGGTGGACGGGTGCCGCCCGCGCCCCTGCTCCAGCCGCACCGCGCGCCCCTTGTCCCGCTTGCGCAGCTCGCGCTGGATGTGGGTGAGCAGGTCCTCCGCCTCCTCCTCGTCCAGCTCCAGGTGCCAGTTGCGCGTCACCCGGAAGGGCATGGCCTCCACCACCTTGAGGCCCGGGAACAGCTCGTCCGCGAACAGCGAGATCACGTCCTCGAGGAAGGCGAAGGCGCGCTGCCCCAGCCTGTTCGTCACCGGCACCAGCCGGTCCAGCATGGACGGCACCTGCACCACGCCGCACAGCGGCTTGCCGTCCGGCCCCAGCCGGTCGAAGGCAATGGCCAGGTTGAGCGTCTTGTTCTTCAGGTGCGGGAAGGGGTGGCCCGGGTCCACCGCCAGCGGGGTGAGCACCGGCATCACCTCGCGGCGGAAGAAGCCGCGCAGCTGCGTTTTCTGCTCGCGCCCCAGCTCCGAGCTGCCCAGCAGGCTGATGCCATGCCGCTTCAGCTCCGGTACCAGTTCGTGGTTGAAGCAGTCGTACAGCGCCGTCACCAGCCGGTGGCTCTCCGTCCCAATGGCCTCCAGCTGCCGCAGCGGCGTCATGCCGTCCGGCGTCTGGGCCACCTGCACCGCCTGGGACAGCTGCTCCTTGAGGCTCGCCACCCGGACCATGAAGAACTCGTCCAGGTTGGAGCTGGCAATGCAGAGGAACTTCAGCCGCTCGAGCAGCGGCACGGAGGCGTCCCGCGCCTCCTCCAGCACGCGGGTGTTGAAGGCGAGCCAGCTGAGCTCGCGGTTGATGTAAAGCCCGGGCGAGTCGAGAGCCGGCGCCTGGAGGGGAGTTTGCGTCATGGCGGCTCCCAACATACCGCGCCGCGCGCCCCTTCCCAGCCGTACAGCGCGCTACAGCTCCCCGTTGGCCAGCCTGCGGAGCAGCTCCGTCGTCTCCGCCGCCAGGTGGGCGTCCAGCGCCACCGCGTCCCCGTGTACGCCGCGGAGGGTGAAGGACATGGTGCGCTGGCGCGGCGGGCTGAAGCGCGCGTCGTCGAACTGCACCACGCCCGAGTAGACCGCCTCGTACTTCCCGTTCGCGTAGCCGAAGCCCAGCTTGGTGGCCACGGCCACGTTCTTCGCGGAGGTGGACAGCCCCAGCTTCTGCAGCCCGGCGTCCACGTACCGCGCCGGGTCCTCCGCCATGGCCCGCGTCCACCCCGCGACGCTGTGGGACTGCGCCCCGGCCATGCGCGCCTCCGCGGGCAGCCGCCCGTGCCACGCCGCCTGCGCGTGCAGCCGCGTCAAGTCGTACGCCGACACGCGGTTGCGCACGCTCGCTCCGGCGCTCTGCGGGGCCAGCAGCACCCGCTCGCCGGAGGCCGTCACCACCTCCGGCCGGCTGAAGACCGTCCCGCCGCCGTAGTTGGAATTGAACTCCACGGCGTGGCCCGTGTTCCCGGACACGAACGCCTCGCGCCCGGGGCCGCCCAGCATCCGGCCGAGCGCGCCCGCCCCCGCGTTGGAGCGCGGCACCCCCGCGTCATAGGAGGTGATGTCCTGGAACAGCGACTTGAGGGGCGTGCCCGCCGAGGTGCTGCCGGCCTCGCGGATGCTTAGGTCCTCCACCTTGAGGTCCGGGCGGGCGGTGTTGAGCGCCGAGATGAGCCCCAGCGCGTTGAGGGACTTGGTGGAGCTCCAGAACTGCGCGTTCTGCTCCGGGGCCTTGCCGTACCAGCGGGCCTGCATCTGCCCGTTCACCTCGCTGCCCACCGCCACGGCCGCCTCCGTGATGACCGGCCCCACGAAGGGCATGGGCTTGAAGGCCGGGGGCCGCTGCCCCCGCGCGGGGAAGGCGGAGAAGCCCGCGCTGCCGCCGTTCTCCAGCGCCTGTCCGTCCGGGCGCCGGGAGAGCAGCTCCCACACCTTGCCCGCGTTGGCCTTGTAGGGCGAGCTGGCCAGTCCCCGGTCCAGGAACGCCAGGTGGTCCGGCGTG
>VGRA01000243.1 GCA_016875515.1 Deltaproteobacteria bacterium
CTTGGAGTTCTGAGAGCTGGACTTCGTGCGCCCGGACTTGGCCGGCTGGCGGCGCGAGCGGCTGCCCGTGCTGCCCCTGGGGCGTCCCCTGCGCGTGGCGCCGGACTGGGTGTGCGAGCTGGTGTCCGCCAGCAACGCCCGCCGGGACCGGGTGGAGAAGGTGCGCCTCTACCACCGGGCCGGGGTGGGCCATTACTGGCTGCTGCCTCCGGAGGAAGCCTCCCTGACGGTGCTGCGGCACGAACCGGACGGGTACAAGGTGGCGCTCGTGGCGTCCGGGGCGGAGCGGGTCTCCGCTGCGCCTTTCGAGGGGCTCGAGTTCAGCGTGGATGAGCTCCTGGGCGAGGAGCCGGCGTAGGCGAGCCGCACCTCAAGGCGTGGGCTTGTGAGGTGATACCGCGCGCAGTATCATAACGCCCGATGGGTGGACCGGAGGACATTCTAACTCAAGCGAGGAACAATCCCCGGGACGTTCGTTTCTCGGAGCTGGTCCGGCTGGTCTTGGCGCTTGGTTACGAACTGCGCCGTACAGCAGGGTCGCACCACATCTTCAAGGCGCCGGGACTTCCCCTCATCAACCTGCAGGAAGTGGGGGGCAAGGCGAAGCCCTACCAGGTGCGTCAGGTGCTTGCGTTGGTGGACCAGTACAAGCTGGAGGTGAAGTGATGGACGTTTTCCCCTATCGGATCGTCACGGAGTGGAGCCAGGAGGACGAGGTCTTCGTGGCGCGGGTGCCTGCCCTGGGCGCACAGGGGCACGGACCATCTCCAGAGAAGGCAGCCCGGGAGGCGCGCCGCGCAGCGGATGGAATGCTCGAGGTCCTGCGGGAGGACGGTGAGCCTGTCCCCGCGCCGGACACGTCGGCAGACTATTCGGGACGGGTGTTGCTGCGGCTGCCGCGTTGGCTTCATGGAGCCCTGGCGAGGAAGGCACAGGAGGACGGCGTGTCGTTGAACCAGGAGCTCGTGTCGTTGCTGGCAACGCTCGTGGGGAAGGAGACTTCCCGCGGGTAGGCCTGCTCGCTCAGGTCCGCAGGATACGGGGACCCAGCGCTGTCCGGGGTTTGCGGGCGCGCAGCGTGACGGAGAAGTCCAGGCATGCCTCGGCGAGCAGGCCCTGCAGGGCGAGCCGGACGAATTGCTCGCGGATGTAGCCCAGCTGCCGCGGCGAGCGGTTATCTCCCGGATTGTGGACTGGGCGTCGGGAGGATGGGCTGTTCGAACAGGCTGCGGAGCTGCACACCGAGCGCGTCCAGGATGCGGCTGGCGCGCTCGACGGTGATGCCGTGGTACTCGTTCCGCTCGTCGCGGGAGACCTGGGATTCGTGAACGTCGAGCAGCGCGGCCAGCTCCCGCTGTGTGAGTCCCCGCGCGATCCGGAGGGCCACGAGCGCCTGGCCGAGTCCGTGGAGGTTGAGCATCTCCCCGATGTCACCCCGCTTGAGTCGTTCGTAGCTCTGCACCTCTTCCTGGAGCTGGAGGTGGAAGGACCGGAGGGGATCCAGGGCGCGCTTCAGTTCCCCCGAGGAGAGGCCCATTCCAGCGAGATGTGCCCGGTGGTCTGCCAGTCGCTTCCGCTCCTGCTCGAGGCGGGAGAGGGCCTCCTGGTACTCGGCTTCGTTGCGGATCACGGTGCGCCTCCAATCTTGATGATTCCCCTCTGGCGACCATCCCGCCGGGACATTCGGAAGGCGGATGGGAACTCGAGGTCGTTGCCGAACCTGTCCTGGATGCCAGAGAGCTGGGCGAAGTGCGGGTAGAGCTCCACGCGGTAACGGTGCCACATGGGCAGTTGGGCCTTGTGAGAGCCACGTGCTGGACGGCGCGACCCGGGGTCCCACGTCCAGACCTTGAAGGCATCAAGGCGGTTGAGGTCCTGCTCGAGCGTGCCGGACACAAGTGCCTTCATGTCGCAGACGAAGTAGCCGTCGATGTCGTTCGGGTGTGCCTTGTCTTCGGCGAAGGATCCGTCCACGAAGATGTCTCGAACCCCCACCGTCCAGAGTTGGCGGACCAGGATCTCGAGGTTGTCCACCAGCTGCGACCGCCACGTGGCATCCCAGGCGGATTCTGCCCCGGCTGGCCCTGCGACCAGCATGCTTGCCCGCAACTGGCCGAGCGTCAGCTCGTAGTCTCCGGGAGGGAGAAGACTGAATGCGTTGAAGGCCGGAAGCATTGAAGGTCTCGTCTCGACGTGGTGCGTGCAGGTCCCCTCAATGGTGTCGGCGGCTTGACGAATATGTCAAGCATGTCGAAGGAGTCTTATTATTCACATCGAACGTTCAGCGCGAGCGGGCACATCCCGGGGGTACGGCTGCTGGCTCAGGTCCGAAGGGCACGGGACCCCGGCACGGTGCGTGGTTTGCGGGCGCGCAGCTCGACGGAGAAGTCCAGGCCGGCCTCGGCGAGCAGGCCCTGCAGGGCGAGCCGGACGAACTGCTCGCGGCCGTAGCCCAGCTGCTCGGCGAAGTGCGCGGCCCGGGCGGGCGGGACGGTCTTCCGTCCCTTCTCGATGTCGCACAGGTGCGCGCGGGAGATGGAGAGGCGCCGGGCAAGCTCCGCCTGGCTCCAGCCTTCACCCGTCCGGATGGCACCGAGGAAGTCACCCAGCGTGAGCGGGCCGCCGGCGAGGCGCTCGAGCGCACGGCGGGCGGAGTTGGGATGTCTCGTAGTCATGGTGACTCCATCCCTGACTGCGGTCACCTCAGTCCCTCACCCATACCTTCGCCATCGGCGTGCAGTGGCCCTCGCCGGAGTTCTGCCAACAAGTCGAATCCCCGGTGCAGCTTGAGCCGGACGAGAATCCTGCGAGGCAGCCCTTTCCGTTCCACCTGAACGTAAAGACTCTGTGACAGTCCGGACCACTGAGCCCGCCAACTCCATTGGGGCCTTGCGTGTCATTCAGCCAGCCCGCAATCCAAGAGCCACCGCCTCGGCGCCACTGTGCGCTTCCCGCCTGAGTGGTCGTCCCCGAATCGCAACCACCAGAGCCGTCAAATGTGAACCACCTGAATCCCTGCGTAGTCCCGGGCTTGTAGAAGTAGAAATCGTTCAAGCCGGAGCCGCGCTCGATCCGGATGCCAGTCGTCAGGGCACTCATGACGGCACCGTCGAGCAGCGCAGATACAGTTGCTGCGGGAAGTGCGGCTGGCGTCATCGAGGCAATGTCGAGCACATCCGTGCTGGTTCCCTGACCGGCATCGCTCCACGTCCAACCCTGACGCCCCTTTCCGACGAGCGTCCAGCCCCCGCCGTCTCGGGTCATGTCGCAGTAGGCGTTGAAGGGTGCGAGGGGCCCGGTGCCGTCCGGGTCGAGAAGGTAGACCCCGTCAGGGAGTCCCGGTGAACGGACTAGCAGGTCCTTGCAACTTTTCGCCCCACCCACCGTGACGGACTTGGCTGCAGAGGCCGAGGAGGTGGCACCGTCATAGGAAGAGGCTGTGCAGGTGTATGTCTCGTTCACCGAGGTCGCACCACCAGACACCGTCGACGACGTCGCACTCGTCGAACTCGCTCCACTGAATGCCTGCCCATTCTTCGTCCACGTGAAGTCGTAGGTGATGGCATCCCCATCCGCGTCCGTGCTCTGGGTTGTCACCGAGCACACGAGGTCGTCTGCATCCTGCGGATTGGCGGGCGTGATGCTCACCACCGGCGCCGTTGGCGGCGCGTTCTGGATGGTCACGCTGTTTCCCACCACCGGTGCCCCAGAGAGCGAGCCGTCGTCCGGCGTGGCCACCACCGTCACCGTGTCGCCACGGGAGAAGCTCGTCCCCGGCAGGATGTTCCCGGTCACGCCCTGCACCGCGGCGCCGTTCACGGTCCACTCGTGGCGCACCGTCACCACGTCTCCGTCCGCGTCCGTCACGCCCGCGCTGCTCGCCACCAGCGCCTTGCCGCGCATGGGCGTCCCGCCGCCCGAGGGGGACACCGTCACAGACGCCATCACCGGCGCCGAGTTCGCCACCGTCACGCTGTTGGACATCACCGCCGTCCCCACCGCCGTCCCATCGAACGGCCGCACCTCCACGGTGATGACCTGCGTCTTCGCAAAGTGCGCCGAGCCCAGCGTGGACCCCGACTGCCCCGAGAGGGTCACGCCGTTCCGCTTCCAGGTGTACTGGTACCCCTCCGCGTCCCCGTCCAGGTCCGCGTAGCCCGCCGGCGTTGCGGTGAGTGTGTCCGCCTTCGTCGGGTTGGAGGGCGAGAGCACCACCGCCGCGAGCGTGGGCGGCGTGTTGGCCACCGTCACCGCGGAGGAGGTCTTCGCCGCCCCATTCGTCGTCCCATCCGTCGGAATCACGGCACACGTCAGCGACTGCCCCTTCGTCAGCCCTGCGCCGGACAGTGACGCGGTGCTGCCCACCACCTGGCTGCCGGCCTTCCACTCGTAAAGGTAGCCCTCCGCGTCCCCGTCCAGGTCGCTCCAGCCGAACGGCGTACAGGTGAAGGTGTCCCCCTTGCCGCCAGACACCGGGGTGATGGCCACGCTCGCAATGGACGGGGCCGCGTTCAGGAGGGTGGTGGTGGCTGTCAGTGCCGGGCCGTCCGCCGTCCCATCGTTCGCGCGCACGGACACCACCACCGTGTCCCCCTTCTTGAAGTGCTGCGCAGGCAGGGCCGAGCCCGTCACCCCAGCGACCTCCGTGCCGTTCACCGTCCACGCGTACTTCAGCGTGGTGCTGTCCTTGTCCGCGTCGGTCACCGTGCCGGGCACGGCGAAGAGCGTGTTCGCCTTCGTCGGCTCGGTCGGGTTCAGCGTCACCGACGCCACCTCGGGCAGCGCGTTGGCCACGGTCACCGAGGCAGACACCGGGTCACCCGCCGCGCCGTCGTTCGGCGTGACCGTCACCTTCCAGGTGTCGCCGCGCTTGAGCTCCGACGCGGGGAGGGTCGCGTCCACGAACGCCGTGGCCTGGCTGTTCTTCGTCCAGCTGAAGGTGAAGCTGACCGTGTCCCCGTCCACGTCCGTGGCGGTGGGCACGGCGGTCAGCCCGGTCGCCGCGGTGGGGGCCTCCGGGGTGAAGGCCGCCGTGACGGTGGGCGGCGTGTTGCCGATCGTGACCCCGCCCGTGCCCGCGGTGCCCGCGGCCTTCCCGTCCGAGGGCGTCACCAGCACCGTCCACGCCTCCCCCTTCTTGGTCCGGTCCGCCGGGACGGTGTCCGTCAGCAGG
>VGRA01000244.1 GCA_016875515.1 Deltaproteobacteria bacterium
GCCCGACGAACCTCGTGAACCTGGAGACGCTCGTGGGGGTGAACCCGGGCCTGGACGCGAGCCGCGTCCGGGCGCTGATGGTGGAGACCATGGGACCGGACGACGTCCGCGTCTCCACCTGGGACGCGCTCGTCCTGCGCGCCCGTGCAGGGTGCGGGTGACACCCGCCGCACGCACGCCGCGGGCTGCGCGTTGACGCCCCCCGGCCCCGTCTGGAAAAAAGCGGCGCTATTATGAGCCTCCGCCCCTCGCTCGGACTGATGCTGCTCGCCCTCGGCTGCAGCGGCACGCCCACGGTCTCCACCCAGGACGCTGGCACGGGTACGGACGCTGGCGCGCCGCTGGACGCCGGGGTGGACCCGGCCACGCTGGCCCCCGCGCGCTGGCCGGACGAGCCGGGCGTCCGCGCCACCCACGACGTGGACCTGGACCTCTGGGCGGTGCTCGAACCCGGCGTGCTCAACGGCGCCTGTGACGCGGTCGCCGCCGGCACCGCGGACGAGCAGGCCCGCCTGCGCTGCGGCAAGTGGATGTTCTTCTACGAGACCTTCGGCACGGTGGGCATCCCGCAGCCGCTGCTGGACTTCCTGCAGAAGCACTACAAGGGCTACTACGGCGCGGGCTTCTCCAACCTGGGCTTCGTCCCGGACCCGGCCAGCACCAACGGGATGCCGCTGGGGTTGCACGGCCCCGCCGGCAAGCTGCAGGGGGTCAACACCGCCGCCTTCACCTGCGCCTCCTGCCACTTCGGGCGGATGCCGGACGGGCGCTACGCGGTGGGCTACGCCAACCACGACCTGCAGTACGGTCGCTTCCTCGCGGGGCTGTCCGCCCCCATCACCCTCTCCACCAACGCGAGCAGCGACAAGGTGGCCCCGGCCATCAAGGCGGAGCTGCTGCCGCACGTGAACGCGGCCAAGGCGGCCTCCAACACCTACATGATAGAGCTGGGCTGGATGGGGCTGCAGCTGTCCCCCGTGCTGCTGCAGGGCACCAACGTGGACCTCACCGTGCCGGAGCAGGAGCTGTTCCTGCAACTACCCGGGGGCACGCTGGACTTCATGTTCAAGCCGCTGCTGGACGACGGCTACTGGACGGTGAGCCGCGCGGTGGCCCTGTGGAACATGCCCAGCGAGCCGCAGCGCACGGCAGCAGGCATGCCGCACGAGATGCTGGCGCTCAACGGCGGAGTGCCGAGGCTGATGGACTTCCTCCGCGGCTTCGTCGCCATCGGCGTCTCGAAGAACGAGTGGACCGACGCGCGGCTCGCCCCGCTGGAGGCCTACGTCCGCTCGCTGCGCGCCCCCGCCAACCTGCAGCCACAGGACGCGGACGCGGTGAAGGCGGGCGCGCGCCTCTTCGTCCAGAAGGGGTGCCTGGAGTGTCACGACGGCCCCTCCGGCGAGTCTACCCGTCCCTATGCCTTCACCGAGGTGGGCACCGACGAGGCCTACGGCCACCTCTACAACCCGGACGCGGCGGGCAACGGCTGCTGCGACGTGCCGCCCGAGGCCATCACGCGCGGGGTGAAGGCGCCGCGGATGAACGCCCTCTTCGCCCAGAAGGGGTTCTTCCACAACGGCTCGGTCCGCTCGCTCGAGGAGCTCTTCTGCTTCTCCCCGCGCAACCCCACCACCACCCCCGCCCTGACCAGCAAGGGCCACCCGCAGACGTGTGACGGGCTCACGGCGGCAGAGAAGCAATCCCTGCTCGTGTACCTGCGGTCGCTCTGACGTCAGCGGCCCAGCTGCACCTGCAGCTCGCGCACGCCGCCCGGCGGCACCTCCACCGTCTGACGCCGCGCAGGCCACCCCGACCGCCACGCCTCCAGCGTGTGGAAGCCAGCGGCCACCCCGCGCACCTCGAAGTGGCCCGCCTCGTCCGTGGTGGCGAACTGGCCGTTGGGCTGCACGAAGAGGTGGGTCACCGCCTGGGGGTGCTCCTCGCACTGAAGGCGCACCGGCCCCTCACCGGGCGCGAGCGCCCGGGCGAGCTCCGGCGCCCCGGCGGGCTGGGCCAGGCGGAAGAGCGGGACAGCCCCGCGGGCAGCGCTCCAGGTGTGCGCGGCGCGCGCCGAGGAGCGCAAGACCAGCCCCTGCCCCGCCACCACCGCGCCCACCTCCGGCACGAAGCGGCCGTCGCGCTCCTCCAGCACGAGCGGTACCGCCGGTGGGACGGACGGCGTGGGATCCAGCACCCGGACCAGCACGTCCTTGAGCGGCCCCTCGGGAGAAGCTGCGCGCACCGTCCCCCGGAGGACGCCGGGTGGGCGCGCCGCGACGACGGGCAGAAGCGGCTCCACGGGGGACGGACCGCTGCAGCCTGCGGCCAGCAGCAGGCACCAAAGCCCGCGCGACCGCCTCAGCTGCGCAGCGAGGCGTCCAGCCACAGCGCCAGGAACAGCCCGGACAGGTAGACGAGCGACAGGAAGAACAGCTGCCGGGCCCAGGCCGCGTCCCCCTTCTTCCACAGCCCCCAGGCGCCGTGCGCCAGGAACGCCCCGCCCAGCACCAGCGCGGCCACCAGGTACAGCAGCCCCGCGGCGTGCACCGCGTACAGCGCGAAGCTCGTGGGCAACAGCGCAAGAAGGTACAACACCACTTGGAGCCGCGCCGCGTCTTCCCCCCGCTGCAGCGGCACGGACTTGAGCCCCGCGGCCAGGTACTCCTCCTTGCGGAACAGCGCGATGGCGATGAAGTGCGGCAGCTGCCAGAAGAACAGGATGCCGAACAGAAGGAGCCCCGGCGCGTCCAGCGTCCCCGTCTGGGCAGTCCAGCCCATCAGCGGCGGGAGCGCCCCCGGCACGGCCCCCACCAGCATGGCGTGGTGGCTGCGGGCCTTCAGCGGGGTGTAGGCGAAGACGTAGGAGAGGAAGGCCAGGAGCCCCAGCCCCCCGGTGAGCGGCCCGGCCACGGCGAACAGCGTGGGGATGGACAGCAGCGCCAGGGCCACGCCAAACCCGAGCGCCACCTTCGGGTCCATCCGGCCGGCCGGCAGGGGGCGGACGGCGGTGCGTTGCATGAACCGGTCGCTGTCCCGCTCGGCGAAGCAGTTGAGGGCGTTGGCCGCGCCCACCGTGCCGGCGGTGGCCAGCATCACCAGGAACGCGGCAGAGGCCGGCAACTGGCCCGGGGCCAGGTACATCCCGCCCGCGGTGGTGAGGAGGACGAGCGATGACAGCCGCGGCTTGGTGAGCGACAGCAGGTCCGCGGGGCTGGTGGTGCGCGTGGCGGGCAAGGACTGCACGGGGCGCCTCTAATGCAGGCGGAGCAGCGGGGGCAAGCGGGGCCGGTGAGGGAGGGTACCCGGTCCGTTCAGCGCTCCTTCTCCGGGTCCCATTCCTTGACGAACTTCTCTGCTTCCGCGACGTACCGGCCGCGGGGCTCCATCTCCAGGTATTTCTGGAACAGGTCGCGCCCCTTCCCCTGCATCTTCTTGTCCTTCATGAGGAAGCGGCCGTACCAGTAGTACCCGTCGGCCAGGTTCGGGTCCGTGGTGAGCGCCTTCTGGTAGGCGGCGTCTGCCCTCGGCATGTCCTCCACCGCCTCGTGGGTGCGCGCCGTCTCCAGCTGGCACTCGGCCACCTTCACGTCGTTGCCCACGAACTCCTGGGCCGCCTTGTCCAGCGTCTCCAGCGACTTCGCGGTGTCCTTCTTCATCCGGTGCGCCACGCCCAGCGACAGCCGGGCGTCCGGGTTCTTCCCCGGGCCCGCGAGCGCCTGCTCGTACTGGGCCACCGCCTCGTCCAGCTTGCCCTGCCGCCGCAGCGTGTCCCCGAGCAGCACCGTCAACCGCGGGCTGTCCCCCATGGCCTGGAGCGCCGTGTTGAGCGCGTCCACGACCTCCTGTTCGCCGCCCTGCTTCTCGCGCAGGGCGAGCGCCAGCTCCACGTGGAACTGCGCCCGGGTGGGGTCTGCCGCAATGGCCTCGCGCAGCTCCGCCACCGCCCCGTCCACGTCCTTCGCGAACCGCAGCCGCTTGGCCTTCACCAGCCGCAGCTCCGGGTTGCCCTTGTCCGCGTCGAAGCCGGCCTGCTCCTCGCTCTGGACGTCCACCGCCGCCTTCGCCGCGTCCCGGGCCACGCCCGTGGCCTCGGCGAGCGCCTTGGCCGCCTCCGGCTTGAGGCCCGACAGCTCCCCGGAGACGCGCCCCACCAGCAGCGCGCGCGCCAGGTGCGCCCCTGCCAGCTGGCGCGGTGAAGGCGGCGGCTGCTGCTCCAGCAGCCGCTTCAGCGTGGCCGCCACCCGGGCGTAGTCCGGCGCGTCCTTGTCCAGTTCCAGCAGCGTCCAGCCGAGCACCGACTCCGGGTGGCCCGGCTCGTAGCGCAGCGCGTAGGCGAAGTTCTGCGTGGCCTGCGCATCCTGCCCCCGGCGGCGGTAGAGGTTGGCGAGCGCCGCGTAGACGCGTGCGTCGGACGGGGCCAGCACCTGCGCCCGGTCCAGGGACTCCTTGGCCCGGGCCAGGTCCCCCGCGCGCAGCTGCACCAGCCCCAGCGTGAGGTAGAGTGTGGCGGAGGCCCTGCCCTGCGCGTCGAACGCCTTGACCCGCTCCTCCAGCGTGCCGCGCGCCTCCCCTCCCTTGCCGGACCAGGCCGCGAAGAGCGCCTCGGCCGCGTAGAGGTAGCTGGACTCCTCGCCGGATTGACGCGCCGCCTCCAGGTGCTCCTCCGCCTGGTTGCGCGCCTCGTCCCCGCCGCCGTGTTCACCCCAGCGGATGGCCCACGCGTAGGCCAGGTATCCGTGGGCCACGCCGGAGTCCGGCCGGATGTCCAGCGCCTCCTCCGCGGCCTTGCACGCCCCCACGTAGGCGTCGTACGCGTCGTGGCGCAGGTGCTCGCTCGCCTGGTCGAGCAACTTCTTCACCTCGCGCTTCTCGCGTGCGCTCCTCTGGCCCAGCACCCAGTACGCGGAGACGGCGCCACCGAACACCAGCAGCAGCCCGAAGAACACGGCCGGCGAGGAGCGGCGCGCACGCGGCGCCTCCCGGACCGGCGCCGGCTCGCTCCACGCCTCCACCCGCGGGGCTGGCGGAGGAGCCTGGGCCGCGGCCCTGGGGGGTGGCATGGCCGGGAAGGCACCGGACGCGTCCGGCGGCGGGGGCGGCGGGCGCGCCAGGGCCGGGGCTGGTGGAGGAGGCGGCGCCGGCGCCGCGGCCAGGGTG
>VGRA01000245.1 GCA_016875515.1 Deltaproteobacteria bacterium
GTTCCCATGCGTGGCAGGGGTGCTTGCCACGGAAGGGGCCCCCTTGTCGCGTGGCGCGGCCGGGGGAGCTCCCGCAAATTGACGGGGACGGCGCACCGGTGTTTCGTGCAGATCTCCTGGCGGGGGGTCGAGCGAGTCATGGCAAACGAGGAGGCACTCTTCCAGCGGTTCGGGCGCGAGATCGCGGCGGGCACGGTGCTGTTCAAGGAAGGAGACCCGGGGCGGGAGATGTACGTCCTGCAGAGTGGCAAGGTGACCCTGACCAAGAACGTCCGGGACGTGGAGAAGGTGCTGGCGGTGCTCGGGCCCGGGGAGTTCTTCGGCGAGATGGCGATCATCTCCAACAAGCCCCGCTCCGCCACGGCCACCGTGTCCGAGACGGCACGGCTGCTGGTGATCGACCCGCGCACCTTCGAGGCGATGATCCGGGGCAACGCGGAGATCGCGGTGCGGCTCATCAAGAAACTCTCAGACCGGTTGGCGGAGGCGCACACGCAGATCGAGCGGCTGCTGGTAGCGGACCCGCAGAGCCGCGTGGTGCACGCCATGCTGCAGGCGGCCATCTCGCGGGGAAAGAAGGGGCCGGAGGGGCTCCTGGTGGAGATGCCGGTGCGCGAGCTTCACGTGGACCTGGGGGTCAGCGAGCAGCTGCTGTTGTCCCTGCTGGAGCGCATGGAGCGCAGCGGCCTGGTGTCGCAGGTGGGCCCGGAGGCGCTGGTGGTCCGGGACGTGGACCAGCTTCAGGAGTACCTCCGCTTCCTCGAGTACAAGTGGAAGTTCGGAGAAGGTTGAGGTAACCCCGGCCGCGCCATGGCCTGGTTCTCCAAGAAAAAGCCCGTCCGCAGCGCCCCCCGCGCCACCGCGGACGCCCCCGCCGCGTCCCGCATGCACGGGCTGTGGGTCAAGTGCGAGCAGTGCGAGGAGATCATCTACCGGCAGGAGGTGGAGCGGAACTGGAACGTGTGCCCGCACTGCCAGCACCACCTGCCCTGGCCGGCGCGCTCCCGGCTGGAGGCGCTGCTGGATCCCGGCAGCTTCGAGGAGTTCGACCGAGGCCTCGAGCCGCAGGATCCGCTCGGGTTCACCGACAGCAAGAAGTACAAGGACCGGCTCAAGTCCACCCGCAAGGCGCTGGGTGAGAACGACGCGTTCGTGGCCGGGGTGGGGCGGTTGGAGGGGCACACCGTGTCGCTCGGCTGCTTCCTGTTCGAGTTCATGGGCGGCTCCATGGGGTCCGTGGTGGGGGAGAAGATCACCCGCGTGTTCGAGAGGGCGCATGATCTCCGCTGCCCCGCCATCGTCTTCTCCGCGTCCGGCGGGGCGCGCATGCAGGAGGGCATCTTCAGCCTGATGCAGATGGCCAAGACGTCCGCGGCCATTGCCCGCTTCCGCGAGGTGCAGAAGCCCTACGTCTCCGTGCTCCTGAACCCCACCACGGGCGGCGTGGCGGCGTCCTTTGCGTGGCTCGGGGACGTGATGCTGGCCGAGCCGAAGGCGCTCATCGGCTTCGCGGGGCCGCGCGTGATCGAGCAGACCATCCGGCAGAAGCTGCCGGAGGGGTTCCAGCGCAGCGAGTTCCTGTTGGAACACGGGATGATCGACGCCATCGTGCCGCGGCGGGAACTGCGCACGAAGCTGGGGCAGGTGGTGGGGCTGTTCTCCTGACCGGCGCGACGCTGCCGCAGACGCCGGACGAGGCCCGGGCGTGGCTGCTGGGATTGCCCGCCTCGGTGATGAAGCTGGGGCTGGACCGGGTGGAGGCGGTGCTCGCGGCGCTCGGACACCCGGAGCGGCGGGTTCCCGCGCTCCACGTGGCCGGCACCAACGGCAAGGGCTCCACCTGCGCGGTGGCGGAGGCCTGCCTGCGCGCCGGGGGCTACCGCACCGGGCTGTACACCTCGCCCCACCTGGTCCGGGTGAACGAGCGGATCCGGGTGGGCGGGGAGGAGATCCCGGACGGGCTCCTGGGCCAGCGGGTGCTAGAGGTGCTGCAGCGGGCCCCCTCCGCGGCGCACGCGCTCACCTTCTTCGAGTTCGGCACGGTGGTGGCCTTCTGGCACTTCGCGCAGGAGCGGGTGGACGTGGCGGTGGTGGAGGTGGGGCTGGGCGGGCGCCTGGACGCCACGCGCGCCTGCCGGGCGGAGGTGACCGCGGTGAGCGCCATCTCGTTCGATCACGAGGCGCAGCTGGGCAATACCCTGCACGCCATTGCGGGGGAGAAGGCCGGCATCTTCCGGCAGGGCGTGCCGGCGGTGGCCTCGCGCCAGCTGCCCGAGGCGGAGGCGCGGCTGCGGGAGGTGGCCTCGGGGGTGGGGGCGCAGCTGCTGCTGGAGAGGGAGGGATTCCGGCTGGAGCCCGCGGCGGACGGGGGCTACACCTTCCACGGGGTGGAGCGTGCTTGCGGGGGGCTGCGGCCTTCCCTACACGGCCCGCACCAGGTGCAAAACGCGGCGCTGGCGCTGGCGGCCCTGGAGCAGCTGGGGCAGCGCGGCTTCCCGCTCACGCAGGAGGCGTTGCGGGCGGGGGTGGCGGCTGCGCGCTGGCCGGGGCGGATGGAGCGGCTGCTGGACCGGCCGGAGCTGTGGGTGGACGGGGCGCACAACCCGGGCGGGGTGGAGGCGCTCGCGGCCGCGGTGCGACAGGTGCTGCCGGGGCGGCCGCTGCAGCTGGTGTTCGGCGTGCTCGGGGACAAGGCGTGGCCCGTGATGGTGGAGCGGCTGTTCCCGCTCGCCGCGGGCCTGCACCTGGCGCAGGTAGAGAGCCCGCGCGCGCTGGCGCCGGACGCCCCGGGGCTGCTGGAGGCCGCCCACCGGGCAGGCCACCGTCCGGCCGTGCACCGCTCCGTGGCGGCGGCGGTGGAGGCTGCCCTGGCCCGGGCGGGGGAGGATGGGGCCGTGCTGGCCTGTGGCTCGCTCGTGCTGGTGGGGGAGATCCAGTCGTGGCTGCGGGCTGGCCGGCCGCGAGCCGGGGGTCTAGGTTCCGTGTCATGAGGATGCCGAGCGAGCGCACCTCCATGCCGGAGCAGGCGGTCCCCACCGTGGACCAGGTGGACTTTCGCGCGCTCTACACCAAGACGCGCTACGTGGTGGACACCGCGGACGGCTGGTCCCTCATGGTGTCCCGGTACCGCCCGCAGTCCCAGCCCTGGCCGCAGCCGCTGTTTGGGGAGCCGCTGCTGCTGGTGCACGGCTTCAGCCAGAACCGGCACACCTGGACGAGCGGGGAGTTCGTCAAGAATCTCCTCTACTTCGGCGCGGACGTGCACATCCTGGAGCTGCGCGGCCACGGGCTCAGCTCCATCCGGCTGCAGTTCGAGCGGGCGCGGCGGCACAACCGCCCGGTGCCCGCGGACATCGACTACGGCTGGGACATCGACTCCTACTTCCTCTACGACCTGCCGGCGGGCGTGGCGGGGGTGAAGCGGATCACCCGGCGCGAGCGCATCTTCTATGGCGGCCACTCCATGGGCGGGATGCTCGGGTACGGTTATGCCGGCATCCACGACGACTTCGAGGGGCTCATCACCATTGGCGCCCCGGCGGACCTGGGGGCGGACTTCCCGTTGCTGCGGACGCTGGCCTTCAGCGGGCCGCTGCTGACTGCGGGCATTGATCTCACGCTCGGGGCCATGAACCTGGAGCGCCGCGTGTCCAGCACCGTTGGCAAGGCCGCGGCGAGGGTGGTGGAGCGGCTCAAGCCGAAGCTGGCCGAGGAGCTGAGGCCGGGGCCCGTGCCGCGGCGGCGCGACTACCGGTACCTGCCGGTGGACGCGTGGCAGAAGGCGGCCGAGCAGCTGCTCGCCCGGGCCGAGGTGCACCCGCTGTACGCGCAGGCGTACCAGCGGCTGGGACTCCTGGCGAACGCCCAGCGGGTGGCCATTCAGGACATCCGCTGGCTGCTCCGGGAGGGGGGCGAGCGGGAGTCCCGCAAGGTGGTGGACCAGTTCGCCCGGTGGATCCGCCGCGGCGAGATGGTCTGCTACCGCACGGGGTACGACTTCAAGCGGGGCTTCTCCAAGATAAAGATCCCCATGGCCATCATCTTCGGGGATATGGACCCGCTGGCCTCCGTGGAGAGCACCCGGAGCGTCTACCGCGCCGCGAAGAGCGACTACCTGCTCTGGCGGCCGGTGAAGGGCAACAGCCACATCGAGCTCACCATGGGGCACGACATCCGGCAGATCTGCTACGACATCAAGAACTTGATGGAGTACGCGCGGATCCACCGGAACCGGGCCCCGTCCCTCCCGCGGCTGCGCTGAGGCGGCGCGGCGTCCCGGGCCGGGAAATTTCCCCCGGATCCCCGCGTGTTACGTTGGCGCACGCCGTGGGTTTCCGCTCTTCGACTGTCCACCTCCTGCACCACCTCCGCGCCCTGCTCCTGTGGGTGGCCGTGGGGGCCGTGCCCGCGCAGGCGCAGGAGCGCGTCCAGCTCAACCAGGTGACCGCGGTGGAGGTCCGGGACGGGGAGGTCCGGATCGTCGGGACGCGGCGGCCCAACTTCACGAGCTTCACCCTCACCCAGCCGCCGCGGCTGGTGGTGGACATCTCCGAGGCGCTCTTCAAGGGGGTGCCTGCCCAGCAGAAGGGGAGCGGTGAGATCACCGGGGTGCGCACCGCCGCGTATGGCTCCGAGGCATCCGCCATTGCCCGCGTGCTGATCGGCTTCCAACGGGAAGTGGAGACGGACATCCACGTGGACGAGGGGAACGCGCTGGTCGTGCGGGTGACCAACCCGACCGCAGGGCTCGTGGCGGCGCGGGAGGCGGGCAAGGCGGCCAGCACCGCGGCGCAAGAGGAGCTCTCACGGCAACAGGAAGAGGCGACAGCGGCGAGGGACCGCGCCGAGGCGGAGCGTGCGGAACTCGAGCGCGTCAAGGCGGAGCAGGCCCGGCATGCCGAGGAGGTGCGGCGCTTGGCGGAGGAGGCGAGGGCGGCGGCCGAGACCGAGAAGGCGCGCAAGGCGGAGGAGGCGAGGGCGGCGGCCGAGGCCGAGAAGGCGCGCAAGGCGGAGGAGGCGAGGGCGGCGGCCGAGGCCGAGAAGGTGCGCAAGGCGGAGGAGGCGAGGGCAGCGGCGGAGGAGAAGGCGCGCCAGGCGGAGGAGGCGCGGGCGGCGGCCGAGGCCGAGAAGGTGCGCAAGGCGGAGGAGGCGAGGGC
>VGRA01000246.1 GCA_016875515.1 Deltaproteobacteria bacterium
GCACGCGGGGACCTGGCGCTGCCGCTTTCGCAACTCCGTTACATCCACGAGGCCAAGACGGGCGCGCTGTTCGGATGGGGTGGCAAGGCCGCCGCGCTGCTCGCCGGCGACGAGCAGGCCGCGGGGCGGTTTGATCTCTTCGGCCGGCGGCTGGGCATTGCCTTCCAGATAGCAGACGACATCCGGGACATCGCCGGGACGGACGAGGGGAAGCCGCAGTACGCGGACGTGCAGTCGCGCACCCCGTCGCTCCCCATCCTGCTTGCCGCGCAGGGGGACGAGTCCCTCCGGCGCAAGCTGCGGGACGCCTGGGCCTTCAGCGCGCTGAGCCCGGAGAAGGTGAAGGAGCTGGGCAACGCGGTGGCCGCGTCCGGTGCGCTGCAGTCGGCGAGCCGGATGGTGGAGGAAGAAACCTCCGCGGCGCTCGCGGCGCTCGGCCCCTCGGCCCGGGAGTCGGATGCCGGCCGGGAGCTCATCTCGTGGGCCGAGCGGCTGGCGGCCTCGGTGCAGGTGAAGAAGGGGGCCGCGTGAAGGGCTACCTGTGGACCGTGGCCGGGCGCCCCGCTGCGCCGGGGCAGGTCCGCGGGGGGGGGCTGGAGCAATGGGAGGCCACGGCCGTGGACGCCGTGGGCAACGTCATCGAGTTCTGGGGGTTCAAGCGCAACCAGGGGCGCGTCTGGGCGCTGCTGTACCTGCGGGACGCGCCGCTCACCGCCGGGGAGATCGAGGCGGCGCTGGACCTGAGCAAGGGCGGTGTCTCCATGCTGCTGCGGGACCTGGAGCGGTGGGGCGTGGTGCTGCGCGTCCGCGCGCAGGGGGACGCCGCGTGGCGCTACCAGGCCGAGACGGACCTCATGCGAATGGTGTCGCGGGTGCTCGCCGAGCGGGAGGGGCAGCTGCTCTCCCGGATCCGACAGGACCTGGTAGAGGCCAAGCGCATGGCGCAGGAGGCCGGCGTGGCCCGCCCCCAGATGCAGCGCCTGGCGCGCATGGCCCTTCTTGCGGAGCAGACGGACCGCGCGCTCAAGTTGTTCCTCAAGACGGCGCGGCTGGACGTGGGCAGCGTGTTCCAGGCCCTCCAGCCCACTTCCAAGCACGGAGATTCCTGACATGGACGCCCACTACGACAGCGTGATGAGCGCCCGCGCGAAGGCCGGGGAGACCGGCACCCGGCTCTACTTCGCCTACTCCACCATCCTGGACCGCGCCGCCTTCCTCGAGTGGCGGGACCAGCACGGATACGACTTCTTCGAGCTGCCCCCGGGCGAGCTGGCCGAGGCGCAGGGGCTCTCGCTCGTCTACGACTTCCCCTCCCGCTGGTGGGCGGGGCGCGTGGCCGGGTTGAAGGACGCCCCCGGCGCGACGGTGTGGGGACGGCTCTTCGAGATCCCGGAGAAGGACTGGCCCATCGTCCAGCACAAGGAGGGCGCGGTCACCGGGATGTCGGTGGCGCGGCCCGTGCGGGTGACGGTGGGGGGGCGCGAGCTGGAGGCCACCGCCTTCACCACCAACCCCGTGCGCGCCTCCGGCGACGGCCAGGTGAGCGGCCGCTTCGTGGAGGCCCTGGTCCGGGGTGCGACGTCTGCCGGGCTCCCGGCGGAGTGGATCCAGATGCTTCCGGGGCAGGCGAAGTAGCTCAGGCGCCCGAGGGCACGAGCCAGCGCACGGACAGCGGCGGCAGGGTCAGCAGGATCTGCGCGGGCTGGCGGTCCTGCGCGACGGCCTCTGCCTGCACGGGCGCGCCGTCCGCCCCTGTGCCGCCGTAGCGGGCGTCGTCGGTGTTGAGGACCGTCTCCCACGTCCCGGCCTGGGGCGCGCCCAGCGCGTAGTCCTGCCGGACCACCGGGGCGAGGTTGGCCACGCAGAGCAGCGGGCGCGTGCCCTTCTTCCCGCGGCGGATGAAGGCGTAGACGTTGACGTCCGCGCTGTCCGCCTGCACCCACTGGAACCCGGCGAAGGAGGTGTCCTCCTCCCAGAGCGCCCCTTCGGCTGCGTAGCGCCGGTTGAGCTCCGCCACCAGGGCCTGCACGCCGGCGTGGCCCGCGTCCTCCAGCAGGTGCCAGTCCAGGCTCTGGTCGTGGTTCCATTCCCGCCGCTGGGCGAACTCGCCGCCCATGAAGAGCAGCTTCTTGCCGGGGTGCGCCCACATCCACGCGAGCAGCGCGCGGACGTTGGCGCGCTTCTGCCAGTCATCCCCGGGCATCTTGCCCAGCAGCGAGCCCTTGCCGTGCACCACCTCGTCGTGGCTGAGCGGGAGGATGAAGCGCTCGCTGAAGGCGTAGGTGAGGCCGAAGGTGAGCTGGTGGTGGTGGTGCTGGCGGTGGATGGGATCCCGCGAGAAGTAGCTCAACGTGTCGTTCATCCACCCCATGTTCCACTTGTAGGTGAAGCCGAGCCCTCCCTCCGAGGTGGGGTGGGACACCTTCGGCCACGTGGTGGACTCCTCTGCCGCCACGAAGGCGCCGGGGTGCTTCGCCTTCACCGCGTCGTTCACCTCGCGCAGGAAGTCCACGGCCTCCAGGTTCTCCCGGCCCCCCAGCCGGTTGGGCAGCCACTCGCCCGCCTTCCGCGAGTAGTCCAGGTAGAGCATGGAGGCCACGGCGTCTACGCGCAGCCCGTCTACGTGGTACGCCTCCAGCCAGAACAGCGCGTTGGCCACGAGGAAGTTCCGCACCTCGTTGCGGCCGAAGTTGAAGATGAGCGTCCCCCAGTCCGGGTGCGCGCCCAGCCGCGGGTCGGCGTGCTCGAACAGGGCGCTGCCGTCGAACCGTCCCAGCGCCGCGGCGTCCCGCGGGAAGTGGCCCGGCACCCAGTCCAGGATGACGCCAAGGCCGCGCCCGTGCAGGTGGTCCACCAGGTAGCGGAAGTCGTCCGGGTGGCCGAAGCGCGCGGTGGGGGCGTAGTAGCCGGACACCTGGTAGCCCCAGCTGCCGCCGTACGGGTGCTCCGCTACCGGCATGAACTCCACGTGGGTGAAGCCCATGCGCTCCACGTATTCGCCCAGCACCGGCGCCAGCTCCCGCCACGTCAGGGCGCGGCTGGCCCCCGTGGAGGCATCCTCCACCACGTGGCGCCACGAGCCAGGGTGCACCTCGTAGATGCTCATGGGGCGCGGGGTCCCTTCCGTGGCGCGGCGCTGCTCCATCCACGCGTCGTCGCTCCAGGCGAAGTGGCCCAGCTCGTGGACCACGGACGCGGTGGCAGGAGGGATCTCGGTCCGGAAGGCATAGGGGTCTGACTTGAGGAAGTGCATCCCGCCGCCGCGCGGGTGGATCTCAAACTTGTAGCGGACCCCTTCCGACACCTCGGGCACGAACAGCTCCCAGGTGCCGGAGGCGCCCATGGCGCGCATGGGGTGGAGCCGGCCATCCCAGGAGTTGAAGTCCCCCACCACGGAGACCGAGTCCGCCTCGGGCGCCCACACCGCGAAGGAGACGCCGGCCACGCCGTTCACGTGGCGCACGTGGGCCCCCAGCTTCTCCCACGCGCGTGCATGTCGCCCCTCGCCCAGGAGGTGGAGATCCATGTCCCCCAGCGTGGGAAGGAAGGAATACGGATCCCGCACGGTGAAGCGGCGCCCGCCCGGGTAGGTGACCTCGAGCAGGTAGCGGAGCGGGAGCGGGGCAGGGGGAATCCGCCCCTCGAACAGTCCGAGCCGACGCTCCGGGAGCCGGTGGCGCGCCCCGTCCTCCAGCACGCACTCCACCGCCACCGCGTCCGGGCGCCAGGTGCGGACGGTGATCCCCTGGGCGTCCGGGTGTGCCCCGAGCAGGGTGTGGGGATCCCGGAGTTTCAGGGCTGCGAGGCGGTCCGCTGCGGCGTCGGTGGAGATCATGGTGGGGCCGGGCCCGCCAGGTCCGCCTTGGGGATGTGGACCCAGGCGGGGCGGTGTTGGGGTTAGTTCGGGAGTTCGTACAACAACTTCTCGAATTCCAGCGAGCCCAACAGCACTTCAAACGCGTGCCCCTCAGAGACCAGGCCGGTTCCAAACACCGTGGCGCGGTAACCGTCCGGCAGCGCCTCGCGCAGGGGGAGCGCCCTCGGGTGGCCGGGGGCGCCGCCGGGCGCCGCCGCTTCCGCGTACGCCAAGCTCCGGAGCAGCCCCGCCACGTCCCGCAACGGGAAATGGCGCACCCGCCGCTTCTCCAGGGACCGCGCCGGCTCCCCCTCGAAGTCGAAGAAGTACCAGTCCCCGCGCCGGTCGAGCACTGGAAGGCGAGATCCAGCGCCACCTCCAGCCCCAGGCGCCGCGCCTCCGCCACGAAGCGGGCGAAGTCCTCCAGCGTGCCCAGCTCCGGGTGGACCGCCTCGTGGCCGCCCTCGGTGGCGCCAATGGCCCAGGGGCTGCCCACGTCCCCGGGATCCGCGCGCGGCGTGTTGTTGCGCCCCTTCCGCCCGGTGCGGCCAATGGGGTGGACGGGCGGCAGGTACACCACGTCAAAGCCCAGCGAGGCGATGTCCGGCAGCGCCGCCGCGGCGGTGGCGAAGGTGCCGTGCTGGCCCGCGGTGCCGGTGGAGCGCGGGAAGAACTCGTACCAGGCCCCGGCGAAGGCGCGGGGGCGGCAGGCGAGCACCCGCTCGGTCGGGCCGCGCGTGGCGAGGTGGCGCTCGGGGGCGCGGGCTGCCAGTTCCACCAGGGCGGGGGACAGCGCCGCCTCCACCGCGGCAGGGCCTCCTGCCCGGAGCCGCTCGGCGTAGGCGCGCAGCAGGGGCCTGTCTGGCCCGGGTGCTCGCTCCACCGCCTCGTCCAGCAACGCGGCACCCTCCAACAACTCGGGTTGCAACGTCCGGGCGACCGAGCGCTTGCGGCGGAACTCGTCCTGCCGCGTGGCCACCAGCCGCGGCCAGGCCTCCACCGTCCACGCGTAGAGCCCGGGGCTGGGCGGAACGAAGCTGGCGCGCCAGCGGTCGTTGCCGAGGGGCTCGAGCGGCACCTCCTGCCACACCGCGTCCTCGGCCCCGCTCGAAGCCCGCCAGAGCAGCAGGCCACCGATCAGGACGCGCCCCTCCTTGAGGAGGACCGCCTCCACCTCCACGGGCGCCCCTGCGGGACGGTGGGCCGGGTAGCCACCTTCCACCCGCGGCGAGAGCCGCTCCACCACCACGCCACCTTGACGGGATCCC
>VGRA01000247.1 GCA_016875515.1 Deltaproteobacteria bacterium
GCGGAGCGAGGCCGGCAGCGCGGCGCACACCGGGTCAAACCCGTGCGCATGGTCCAGCCAGCCGTGGAGCAGCACCACGGGGTGCACGCCCCAAGGGTTCCACTCGAGCGCATGCAGGGAGAGTGCACCGGCGCGGAAGTGGCGCGAGGCGGGCAGGGCGGGCACGGGGCGGCTGCTACTTGGCGCCGCGGTCCTTCGGCACCAGCACGGCCATCAGCTGCTTGGCCTGGGACTCCGAGGCGCAGTGGTACGTCTGGACCTTGCCGTTGCCGTTGTCCACGCGGATGACCCAGACGCCTTCTTCCTGCGTGAGGGTGGGCTTGGGCGTGCTCATGTGGTGTTCCATTCCCACGCGGAGCGCCACGCCGACGTGGCGTGGGCATGGTCCACCAGCGCTCCGTAGGTGGCATGGCCCGTAAGTGTGGCCGAGTCCCCCACCGCGAACAAGTGCCGGCGCGGGCGGGTGAGGGCCACGTTCAGGCGCCGCAGGTCCTTGAGGAACCCCAGCTGCTGCCCGCCGTTGCTGCGGACGAAGGACAGGAGCACCGCGTCTTTCTCCCGCCCCTGGAAGGCGTCCACCGTGTCCACCTCCACGGCCGGGTCCGGGAGCAGCTCGCGAAGCAGCCGCGCCTGCGCCGCGTAGGGGGTGATGAGGGCCAGCCCCTCCGGGGGAAGGCCCGCCTCCAGCAGCACCCGCGCGCGCGCCACGAGCAACTCCGCCTCGCCGCGGTTGAGCAGGCTCTCGCCGTTCTCCTCGGTCTCCTCGTCCAGGCCCTTCCCCGCGGTGTCCAGGAAGAGGAAGGGCGGGGCCTCCACGTCCACGCCGGGCCGCAGCACCTCCGCGAGCGTCCGCTGCGCGACGGCCGGGTGGGCCCGCAGCTCCCCGCCGTAGGTGGTGGCGGACGTGAAGGCCATGAGCGCCTCGCTCATCCGGTGCTGCTCGCGGAGCAGCTGCTTCACGGGGTCCCCGTGGTCCTGCAGCAGCCGCTCGAAGAGGCTCCGGGAGAGCCCCTCCTTCGCGGCGCGCTCGGACAGGACCGTGGGGGGCAGCTGGAAGGGGTCCCCGGCCATCACCACGCGCTCGCTGCGCAGCCAGGGGATGAGGGACACGGGCTCGGTGGCCTGCGTGGCCTCGTCGAACAGGCACAGGTCGAACTGCAGCGAGGAGACCGTGCTGCCCTCCAGCGCGGTGCAGGTGGCGCACACCACCTGCGCGCGGGAGAGCACCGCGTCCACCGCCTTGCGCTCCAGGGCGCGGGCCTCGTCGAACAGCTTGTAGGCCTCCGCCTTGCCCTCGCGCGCGTTCTGGAACCGCTCGCGGCTGCGCCCCTGCGTGCGCTGGCGGCGGGCGTAGCCCAGCAGCGCGAAGCCCTCGTCGAACAGCTCCCGGCTCAGCACGCGGTCCGGGTGGGCCTCCACCAGCGCGTCCAGTGAATGTTCCTGCAGGCGCGGGGAGATGCGCGCCGGGTGGCCCACCCGCACGCAGGACAGCCCCGCGTCCAGGCAGAGCTCCAGCAGGTGGTCCACCGCGGCGTTGGAAGCGGCGGTGCACAGAATGCGGGCGCCGGTGCGCGCGGCCTGCACGGCCACTTCCGCGAGCACGTGGCTCTTGCCCGTGCCGGGCGGCCCGTGAACGAGGAGGAAGTCCCGCGCGGAGAGGGCGCGGGAGACCGCGGCCTGTTGCTCCGGGTTGAGCGTGCGGCTGGGCGTCCACGGCGCCTCGCGCTCGAAGCGGGGCGGGGTGTTGCCGAGCAGCACCTCGCGGCAGTGCCGCTCCACCCCCTTGTCCCGCGCCGCCATCCGGCGCAGCGCGGTGCGCGCCCGCTCGAAGGAGACGTCGTTGGGGACGATGTCCAGCACCAGCCTTCCGTCGGAGACCCATGGCGGTGGGGCACGGTCGAAGGCCAGTTGCACGGTGGTGGGGGTGCCGCGGGACACCACCGCGCGCGCAGGCTCACTCACCTCCGCCTTGCGCGGGCGCACCTCCACCAGGTCCCCGGACCACAGCTTCACCGGGAGCCGCGCCCTGTCCGCGCGCTCGAGCGTGACGAGCACCCGCCCGCCCAGGCCCAGGTCCTCCTCCTTCGCCTCCACGTCCAGCAGGGTGAGCCCCCGCGCCTGGCGCTCCTGCAGCGACAGCGCCTTGCGCTCGGCCCCCAGCCGGTCCTTCTCCTCCTGCCGCTCCAGGTTCAGCAGCCGCCCGAGGTGCTCGAAGTGCGTGACGTCCCGTCCCATGCAGCGGCAGAAGGTAGGCTCTGCCGGTGCAGCGCGGAAGGAGCGAGGCGGTGGACGGCGAAGAACACGACGGGCTGGAGAAGTACCGGGCGCAGCACCAGAAGCGGCTGTGCCACATGCCGTGGCTCTACTTCACGCTGAAGCCGCGCCACCGGGCGTGGGCCGAGGCGTGGCAGGCGGAGGTGCAGGCCCGGCTGCGGGAGCTGGAGACGGTGGAGATGGCCGAGGGCTGCTTCGTGGCCCCGGACGCGGCCATCTTCGGCGAGCCGGGGCGGCCGGTGCGGATTTCGGCTGGCTGCTCGGTGGCCTCCGGCGCCTTCCTGCACGGGCCGGTGACGCTGGGGCGGGACGTCAGCATCAACGGCGGGGCGCGGCTGGACGGCGGGCGCGCGGGCATCACCGTTGGGGAGGGGACGCGCATTGCGTCCGGGGCCATGCTCTACGCGTTCGACCACGGAATGAGGCCGGACCGGCCGGTGCGGGAGCAGCCCGTCACCTCGCGCGGCATCACCGTGGGGGCAGACGCCTGGATTGGCGCGCAGGCGGGCATCACGGACGGCGTGACCATTGGGGACCACGCGGTGGTGGCCATGGGGGCGGTGGTGACGCGGGACGTGCCCGAGTGGGCCATCGTCGCGGGCGTGCCGGCCCGGGTGGTGGGGGACCGCCGGACGCGCTGACCACCGCGGGCCCGGCACCGGGAAATGGACGGCCCGGACCGGCCCGGCCATCCTGCGGGGCCGAGGGAAGGTGGGCATGCCGAGATGGTTGGTACTGGTGGGGGTGCTGTGCTGGCTGCCGGCGGAGGCAGGGCGGCGCCCCTACATCTGGAGCTTCGGGACGGAGACGGTGCCCGAGGGGGTGGTGGAGCTGGAGCAGTGGATGTGGGCCAAGTCCCGCACCCCCGCCACGCCCACGGTGCGTTCGGTCAACTGGGTGTGGTGGGCGCCGGTGTCCGGCGTCTCGCAGCACGTGGAGGTGGCGGTGCCCCTCCAGCTGCGCGCGGGGGCCGGGCGGCCCACGGTGCTGGACTCCTTTGAACTGGACGCCCGGGTGCGGCTCAAGCCCCGCACGAGCCAGGACCCCTTTCAAATGACCTTCCGCGGGGCGTGGCACCAGCCCACGTCCGGGGGCGAGCGCCGGGTGGACCTGAACGTCATCTCCTCGTGGACGTTCGACAACGGGGCCCAGCTGCTGCTGGACGTGGGCGGGCTGCTGGCGGTGTCCGGGGCGTCCGCGGTGGGGACGGTTGACCTGGCCGGCTCGATGCCGCTGACGGACGAGCTGCGGCTGGGGGCGGAGCTGTTCGCCGAACTGCCGGTGCGCGGGGCCGCCGGGGAAACGCCGCACCCGTTCGTGGGGCCGTCGCTGGAGTGGACGCGGGGCCGCTTCTGGGTGACGGCCGGCGTGCTGGTGGGGCTGACGCCCCTGTTCCCACAGACTCCCCACTTCATGCCGAGGCTCATGTGGGCCGTCGTGCTCTGAGGCTCGCGCTCACCCTGGCGCTGCTGCCGGGCGCGGCGGCGGGGGAGGCCGCGTCCGGGCGGGTGGCCCTCTTCAGGAAGGGCGGGGACGGCGCACGCGCGCCCATGGCGGACGCCTCCGGGGTGCTCGTGTACGCCACCGGCTTCGAGGCCCCGGCGCCCGGCGGGCCCGCGCCGAGGATGGAGCAGCGCGACAAGGCGTTCCTCCCGCCGGTGCTGCCGGTGGTGAAGGGGCAGGCGGTGGACTTCGTCAACATGGACGCGCTGCTCCACAACGTCTTCTCCCCCTCGCCGGCCGCCGCGGCGCCGGGCCGGAAGATGGACCTCGGCAAGTACAAGGGGCCGGGGCGCGTGGTGACGTACGAGTTCCGGCGCACCGGCATCGTGGACCTCTTCTGCGACATCCACGAGTCCATGCGGGCCACGGTGGTGGTGCTGCCCAACCCTGCGTTCGCCTTTGCGCGGGCGGACGGCGCCTTCCGCCTGGAGGGGCTCCCGCCCGGGCGCCTGAAGCTGTTCGCGTGGGCCAAGGGGGCGCGCGCGCCGGCCGCCGTGGAGGTGGAGGTGAAGCCGGGCGCGACGCCGGAGGTGCAGCTGGAACTGGAGCTGCAGCCCGAGCCGGCCACCCACGCGGACAAGCACGGCCGCCCGTATGACACCCACCCGCCCGGGTACGGCGAGTGAGGCTCCGGTCCATCCGCTCCCGGCTGGCGCTCGTCTTCGGCGGGCTGCTCGCGCTGGTGCTGGCGGCGGCGGTGGCCCTGTCGCGCCAGGCGCTGGAGGAGACGGCGCGCGCGCGGGTGGACGCCGACGTGGCGGGCGTCTCCTGGCTGCTCGGCCGGGACATCCAGGGGATGCGGCAGCTGACGGCGCTGGAGGTGGAGAAGGCCTTCCGGTTCAACTCCCCGGTGGCCGCGGACCTGGCCGCGCTGGCCCAGCGGGAGGACGACGCGGCGTTCGGGCTCGAGGACGCCGGGGCCGGGGAGGACCCCGTCCCCGCGCGCCGCGAGGCGCTGCGCGAGCTGGTGGACTCCACCGAGATGGACGTCCTCAAGGGGCACGCCCTGTTCGCGGTGGTGGGCAAGGACCGCACCCTGGTCTTCAACGCGGCCCGCCCGGACGCCTGCGGCGAGCAGCTGCTGCCCTCGCCGCTGCTGGAGCTGGCGCTCTCGGGCAGCGGGGCGGCGGCCGCCTGGTGCCCCGCGGAGCTGGCGAGGCAGCCGGTGGCCCTGCGCGCGGACCGCGGGGTGGGGACACTGGTGGTGGTGGCCGTGCCGGTGAAGCTGCCGGACGGCGGCACGGCGGGGGTGGTGCTGGTGGGGGCGCCGGCGGAGGCGGTCATCGGGGGGCTGGAGCGGTCCACGCGCGGCCGGGTGGCGCTGGTGGACGCGCA
>VGRA01000248.1 GCA_016875515.1 Deltaproteobacteria bacterium
GAACCCGGACGGGCGGCTGCGGCGGCACGCGGCCCGACAGGGCTGGACGTGCGTGGACTGGGGAACGCCGGTGAGCGCGCTCGTTCCGCTCGTGGCCTCCTGAGTTCCTCCGAAGCGGAAGGGGATTTCCACGGCGTCCAGCGGTGAGGCCGCGGCCCGGGGGTTGCTCCTTGCATGCGCTGCATGCGCGCCGCCCCGGACACGGACTGGCAACACTGGGAGCTGCCAGCCCTGGCTGCCCGGCGTCTTCACCGCCGCGTGGCGGGGTGGGCCTGGAGGCCGCGCCTGCGCGCACCCGGCGCGGTGCTCGCACCCGTCCCGGCGGGCGACTTCTGCCACGCGGGCATGCGCGTGGAGGTGGTTCGGCGCCTGGCCGGGCTGCCCGGCGCGGTGGAGGAGGTGGAGGCCCGGGCGGCGGCGGCAGCCGAGGGGCGTTTCCGCGTCTTCGGGCAGGAGGTGGCGCTGCGCTCGCCGCTGGACCGGCGGAGGGATCCGCTGTCCGGCGACACGCGGCCGGACGCGCCGGCAAGGCAGGTGGCCGCGGTGGGCGAGGGGAGGGATCCCCGCTACGTGTGGGCGCTGGGGCGGCTGGACGGGCTGGTGGCGCTGGGGCAGGGGGCGTGGCTCGCAGAACCTGGGCTCCGGTCGCGCCGGGTGCGTGCGCTGGAGGCGCTGCAGCAGGACTTCCTCGCCCACAACCCCCCGGGCACGGCGTGCAGTGGACCTGCCCCATGGAGGTGGCGCTGAGGGCGCAGAACCTGGCCGTGGCCCATGCGCTCGTCTCGCCGTGGCGAAGCCCGGCCTCTGCGCACGCGTCCTTCATGGCCCTGTCGGCATACGTGGACCACGTGGCAGCGCACCTGGAGGACAGCGGGCGCGTCCCCAACAACCACCTGCTCGGGGCACAGGCGGCCACGGCCACGGTGGGGCTGCTGTGGCCGGGAGCCTTCCCGGGCCCGGCGCGCCGAGCCTGCGCAGCGCTCGACGTCCAGCTGGAGCAGCAGGTACACGCAGACGGTTGGTCCTTCGAGGGCAGCACCGCCTACCACAGTCTCGCGCTGGAGCTGCTGCTGGTGTCCTGGACGCTGCGGTTGCAGCTGGGGCACGACGGCCACCTCCCGCGGCGGATCCACCGGATGTTTCGGGTGGTGAGGGACCTGATGGACGGTGCGGGCCGGATCCCCCAGGCGGGGGACACGGATTCCGGCCGGTCGCTGGTGCTGCGCGCCCGCGGTGCCACGGAGGCGGCCTACCTGCTCCCAGTGGGGGCGGCGCCGTGCGGGGACGCGGGCCTGAAGTGGCCGGGGGACTGTCCGAGCGAGGAGCTCACCTGGCTGCTCGGCGAGGCGGGCCGGGTGCACTTCGAGCGGCTGGCCCCGCGCGGCGTTGCCCGGTGCCGCAGGGCAGACGGGGCGGGGCTGCACGTGCTGCGCGCCGGCGAGGCGGTCCTGCTGCTCAGCGCGGGGGGCACGTGCAGCGCGGCGTGGGCGGCCACAACCACAACGACAAGCTGGGCGTGTCGCTCCACGTGGGGGGCGAGGTGCTCGTGGCAGACCCGGGGAGCGGCAGCTACACGCGGTGCCGCGCCGTGCGGGACGACTTCCGCTCGGTCCGCGCCCACGCGGTGCCGGTGGTGGACGGACGCGAGCAGGCGCCGCTCGCGCGTGCCTTTGCGCTGGGGAGCTCCCCGCCGTGCCACCTGGAGTTGCTGGCGCGCGCGCCGGGGTGCGCCGTGGTGCTGGTGCTGACGGACCACGGCTGCGTGGACAACGGCGAGGTGGTGGCGCACGCGCCGTTGGTGGTGGACGCCCGCAACGCGACCGCCCGGGTGACCGTGGGGCGGGAGAAGATCGTCAAGGCGTGAGGAGCCACTCGGGGGTGGTCCCCGGGGGACGCGCCTCGCCCCGGAACCGCCGCCCGAGCAGCCATTGCCGGAACCGGGCAATGAAGGCCGCCTCGTCCATGCCCATCACCTCGGGGAAAGCCCGGGAGAAGGAGACGTCCTCGCCCATGCGGACCAGCACGGCGCGGACCTTGTCCTCGCCGTGGGTGCGCACCAGGTAGGTGAAGGCGTGGTGGGCCGCCGCGTAGACGAGCCCGTCCTGCGTCCGGTACAGCGCGTCCGTGGCGCCCAGCGGGTCTGCCTCCGGCAGGCGCTCGAGCGAGGCGGCGAGGGACTCGAGCGTCATCCAGCGGCCCGCCTGGCGCGCGGTCCACGAAGCCATCCCCTCCCTGAACCACAAGGGAATGCCCTTGCGCGCCCACGTGGAGGAGGTCCCGGAGGCCTGGTACATGACGCAATGGGTGAGCTCGTGGAGCATGAGCTCCGCCACGTCCTCGTCCCGCGCGCCGAATACGCCCCAGGTGACGGGGGACTGGATGAAGATCTCCCCGTAACGCGCCCACGCCCGGAGCCAGGCGTAACCGGGCCGGTTCACCGCCTGCTCGAGCGCGTCGTGCGTGGGCATGACGCGGACGTGCACCCTTTCGCGCAATCCACCCCAGGCGGCGAGCCGGGGCCCGGCCTGCTCGATGGCGCGCCGGACCTGCTCCACTCCCACGTGGTCCCGGGGCTCTGCCTCCAGGAGGAAGCGGCCAGCGGGCAGGACGAGCGGCGCCTGCGGAACGAGTTGTACGCGGGCGGCGGTGCAGCCGGTGAGCAGCAGCAGCGCGGCGGCCAGGACGGCGCGCATCAGGCCTCGCCTCCGGCCAGCTCCAGCACCCGGCGCCCCACGTCCGCGAGCGTGTGCAGCCCCTCCAGCGCGTTTGCGCTCCCGGGGCCGAAGTGGAGCACCGGCACGGGGTGGCGCGTGTGGTTGCGGGTGGAGAGGTCCTCGACGTTGCCGTGGTCGCTGCAGACGACCACGTGGAGCCCCGGGGGCTTGCGGGCCACGACTTCCCGGACGAGACCGTCGAACGCGCTCAGCGCCGAGTCCGCGAGCGCGAAGTCCTGCGCGTGGCCGGCCTCGTCGGCCAGGTGGTGCTCGAACCAGGTGAGCTCGTGCGCTGCGGCAAGCCGGAGCAGCACGTCCGCCGCCTCGCCCGCCGAGCGCGAGGGGACGTCCACGCCCCGCCCGCGCGCCGCGGCGCCGTCCACGTCGTGGGTGAGCCCCTCGCCCGCGCGCGCATCGTCGAAGGTGCGGAGCAGGACCTGCCCCGCGCCCATGGCGAGCGTGACGGCGGAGGCCCGGGCGCGCCGCCGCCATGCGGGGGAGAGGGCAATGTCCGGCTGGCGGGAGGGGCGGCGGGGCAGGCCGAGCGCGTCCAGGAAGGCGGCAGGGTAGGCGTTGGCCAAGGTGGCGCGGCGGCCGGCAGCCACCAGGCGCCGGACGATGGAGCGCTCGGCGAGCAGCGTCCGCAGGGGCGCGTCCGGGAAGCCGAGCACGTGCCGGCCGACGAGCTGCGGCGCCGGGTCCCCCGTGAGGAGCGCCGCCTGATTGCTGGCGGACTGGGGACGCCCGGGGACGTCGAAGGTGGGGTCCACGTGGACCGCGGTGCCGCCCGCCGGCAGCGGCGCGGCGCTCCCGTCCTCGAAGCGTGAGAGCAGGTACTCGCTGCGCGCGAGCGGGTTGACCGCGGCATCCCGCCGCCCCACGCCCACCCCGTCCGTGAAGAGCACAACGACCGCCATGCCGGGCAGCCTATTTCACGGGACGGTGGCGTGCCCATTGCGACCGGAAGTCGATCACCCGCCGCACGTGGGCGAGCAGGACGAGCAGGTCGTCCTCCACGATGGTCCGGGGGAAGCGGTCCTCGCCCAACTGCGCCGCGTGCGAGGCCTCGTTGCCCAGCGTCCGCAGGGTGTGGAGGTAGCTCAGGATCCAGCGGGCCACGCGGTGGGGCGCGTTCTGCAGCCGCTCCAGGTTGGCGTAGGTGTTCTGCGACACCGGGAGGCCGTGGTCCGCGCACAGCTCCCCGCTCACCACCTCGGCGAGCTTCCTCCCGGGTTGGGCGATCTCCTGGACGCTGCGCCGCTGGACGGGATCCAGCCGCTGCCCGAGCTCCAGCAGGATCTCCCGCATGGGCGCGCCCGCCGGCTCCGCCTCCGCGCGGGCGAGCACGAGCGCGCGGACGTCCTGCATCAGGGCAGTCACCTGCTCGCCACTCCCGGGGAGGACCCAGCCCTGCTGCCGCTGCATGGCCTCTCTCCAGCTCGCCGTCTGCTCGGCAAACCCGGGGCTGCCGTCATCGAAGAGCACGAGTTCCACGTGGTCGCAGCCGGAGGGGCCGGCGAACCAGCGCGCGAGCCGCTGCGTCACGGCAGCGAGGCGGCGATCCACGGGAAAGCCACGCGTCCCACCGAGGTCCGTGAAGGCGACGTGGGCGAAGCGCCGTGCCTGCAGCGCTGCGAGCCCCCCGAGCGTGGCGATGACCGCGTCCAGCGCCGAGCCATAGGCCGCCTCCGGGTCACCCAGGTGCGAGGCCCCCGGGAGGCGGACAACGACCGGCGTCCGTTTCCCATCGTCCAACGGGCCTGCCCAGGTGCCAGCGTAGCGGGCCCACGCCTCGAACCGGTTTGGCCCGAGGGAGAAGGCGCCATCCTTTGAGAACCCGGTGAACCGACGGAGGCCCTCGAGCGTGGACCATCCGAAGCGCTCGGCCAGGGCCTCGACGGCGGCGCCGCCTGGCAGCGGGGCATGCGCCGACGCGGAGACGACGATCACCTCCGCATGGCTGCGGCTGATGTCGCCACCGACGATGGCGAACGTGGCATCTCCGCGCGGCGTCTCGACCTGGCACTCGGTGATGGGAACCATGGGCACTCCCGCGGGCTAACCGAGGCAGATCCGCCCAAGCACCACCGGGCGGCTGGCCCCGGTGGCAGACGGCACGTTCTGGGGCGTGCCCATCACGCACTCGTGGCCGAGCAGCGCGAAGCAGGCCGCCTCCTTGGCTGCCTCCGGCATCCCCAGCTCGGTCAAGGGCCGCACCGGCACGGGCGCGAGCGCCGCGCGGAGCCCGTCCATCAGCACCGGGTTGCGCGAGCCGCCGCCGCTCACCCAAACGGACTCGAGCGGGCGGCGCGGCAGCACCCACCTGCGGTACGCGCCGGCGATGCTCTCCACCGTGAACGCCGCCGCGGTAGCCAGGAGATCCAGTGG
>VGRA01000249.1 GCA_016875515.1 Deltaproteobacteria bacterium
CAACGTTCGGCCGGAGAACGCGGCCGTGACCGTGAAGGGTGAATCGCGATGAAGCGTCCCGTCTGGATGTCCATCCTCATCTTCGGCGTCATCCCCGGCATCTTCGCCGGGATCCAGGCCGCGGCCTACGTGCTGGCGTGGCTGGGCCAGAAGCTGTTTGACGGGGGTGGTTACCTCGCCAACATGCTCACCCTGATGTTGGTGGTGGTGATGGTGCTGGCCACGCTGCTGGTGCTGGCCGAGCGCAAGTGGTCTGCCCTGATGCAGGACCGCGTGGGGCCCAACGTGGCCCGCCTGCCCATCCCCGGCCTGAGCAAGAACCCGCTGTTCGGCCTGCCGCACGTGGCGGCGGACGTGCTGAAGATGCTCTTCAAGGAGGACCTGGTGCCCTCCAAGGTGAGCCGGCTGATGTTCGAGCTGGGCCCGGTGCTGGCCTTCGCCCCCGCCTTCGCGCTGTTCGCGGTGGTGCCGGCGGGACCGGCCATCAACTGGGACGGCATCCGCGTGCCCATGGTGGTGGCGGAGCCGGACTTCGGCATCCTGTACCTGTTCGCCATTGCCTCGCTGGCCGTCTACGGCACGTCGCTCGCGGGCTGGGCCTCCAACAACAAGTTCGCGCTGCTAGGCGGCGTGCGCGCCTCCTCGCAGATGATCAGCTACGAGGTGGGGCTGGGGCTGTCCCTGGTGGGCCTCTTCCTGGCCTTCGGCAGCGTGCAGTTGGGGGCGCTGGCTGACGCGCAGACGCAGTATCTCTGGAAGCTGGGGGACGGCGCGTTCGACCTGGGGCTGCCCGCCTGGGGCATCTTCCTGCAGCCGTACGGCTTCATCCTGTTCTTCGCGGCGGCCTCCGCGGAGACCAAGCGCGCCCCGTTCGACGTTCCGGAGGGCGAGTCGGAGATCATCGGCTACTTCGTGGAGTACTCGGGCATGAAGTTCGGCCTGTTCATGATTTCCGAGTTCGTGGAGGTGGTGGTCCTGTCCGGGGTGATCACCGTGCTGTTCCTCGGCGGGTGGCACCTGCCGGTGGGCGACGCGTGGCTCACCGCGAAGCTGACCGCCGTCCACCCGCTGCTGTACGGCACGGTGGCGGCCACGCTCTTCTGGCTGAAGGTGGTAACGCTCTGCTACGTGCAGATGGCGGTGCGCTGGACCATGCCGCGGTTCCGCTATGATCAGATCCAGGCGCTTGGCTGGAAGATCCTCTTCCCGCTGGGGCTGGTGAACCTGTTCCTCACCGGCGCGCTCGTGCTGATCGACCCGTCGCTGCGGCTGCTCGCCGTGGTGGGGTTGCTGCAGATTGGCCTGCTCGCCGCGCTGACGGCGGCGGCCGGCCCGAAGAAGAAGGCTGACACGGCGCTGGCCCACGGCGGCCATGGCCACGACGCGCACCCTGCGGCCCCCGCCGCGGCGGCGCACCACTAGCGGCACCGGAGCAACGAACGCCATGGCGGACCACGCGCACGCGGACCCACACGCCACCGAGACCGAGCCCAGGCTGGGCGAGCGGACGCTCGGCGAGCGGCTCTTCATCCCGGAGATCCTCCACGGGTTGGCGGTCAGCACCCGCCACTTCTTCCGGAACCTGTTCGGCGAACCGGACCGGAACCCCCAGGTGGTGGACCGGCAGGGGCTGTCGCTCAACGCGACGGTGGAGTACCCCTTCGAAAAGCCCGTCTACCCGCCGGGTTACCGCGGGCTGCACCGGTTGGTTCCGCGGGACGACGGCAAGCCCCGCTGCGTGGCCTGCTACATGTGCGCCACCATCTGCCCGGCGCAGTGCATCTACATCGAGGCGGGCGAGTACGAGGCGACGGACCCGGCCACCCAGTCCCGGGTGATCGAGAAGTACCCGACGCAGTTCGTCATTGACGAACTGCGCTGCGTGGTGTGCGGCCTGTGCGTGGAGGCGTGCCCCAAGGACGCCATCCGCATGGACACCTACCAGCACACCCCGCCCGAGTACGACCGCAAGGACTTCTCCTGGGACATCCCGCGGCTGCTGCAGGGGCCGCCGGTGAGCCACCCGTCGGACCCCTGGTTCAAGCGGGACAGCAGCGTGCAGCCGCCGCACGTGCACAAGGAGGCCCACACCCGCATCGGGGAGGCGCTTGTGAAGCTGAAGCTGCCCCCCACCAACCGCACCGAGGTGACGGACCAGCCCGTGCCGGTGACGAAGTTCCTCAAGGCGTAGCGCTGACGGCCAGCGCCTCCAGACAGTGACCGCCGCGCATCCGACCGCGCCGAGGTTTCAGGGTCTTCGGGCCCGCCTCGACGCGGTCGGCCATTTCTTCGCCACGCAGCGCCACTTGGTGGCCGTCCGGGACGGCGTGGTGGGGGCGCTCCCGCTGGTGCTGGTGGGCTCCGCCTTCATGCTGCTGGCGCAGCCGCCGGTGAAGGCCTGGGGCGCCGCGCTGGGCCACTGGGTGCCGCTGCTGCTCGTCCCCTACCGGGTGCTCGGGGGGCTGGTGGCGGTGTACGTCACCTTCAGCACCGCCCACTCGCTCGCCCGCTCCTACAACCTGGACGCGGCCGCCTGCGGCCTGGTCTCCATGGCAGCGCTCTTCTTGGCCGCCTTCCGCCTTCCCCCGCCGGGCACCCCGCCGGTGCTGGAGGTGGCGCGCCTGGGGGCGGGGGCCATCTTCGCCGGGCTGCTCCTTGCGCTGGCCTGCGTGGAGTTGACGCGGCTGTTCGTGCAGCGGAAGTGGACGGTGCGGCTGCCGGACACCGCGCCGGAGCCGGTGGTGCGCTCCTTCGTGGCGCTGCTGCCCGCGCTGGCCATGCTGTCCGGCACCTTCGCCCTGGTGCACGGGGCCGGCGTGGACCTGGTGCGGCTGCTCGAGCAGGCGGCCCACCCGCTGCTCCGCGCGGCCGGCAGCCTTCCCGCCGCGCTGGCCGTGGCCGGGGTGGACAGCGCGCTGTGGCTGCTGGGGGTGCACGCCTCGGCGGCGCTCGCCACGCTGAAGCCGCTGTGGGAGAGCATGCTGCTGCAGAACGCGGAGGCCGCGGCGGCGGGGCTGAAGGAGCTGCCCCACGTGGCCACCCAGCCGTTCTACCTGTGGTTCGTGTGGCAGGGAGGATCCGGGGCCACGCTGCCGCTGGCGCTGCTGCTGCTGCGCGCCCGGTCCGCGCAGCTGCGCACGGTGGGGCGGGCCGGCATCGTCCCAGCGCTGTTCAACATCAACGAGCCCATCCTGTTCGGCGCCCCGGTGGTGCTCAACGGCACGCTCGCCGTGCCCTTCCTGCTGGTGCCCGCGCTGTCGGTGGCCAGCGCCTACGCGGCGCTGTCCTTCGGCTGGGTAACGCGGCCGTACCTGGAGCTGCCCTGGACGCTGCCGGCCCCCCTGGGGGCGTGGCTGTCCACCGGCGGCGACGTGCGGGCGCTGCTGCTGCAGCTGTTCAACCTGGGGATGGGGCTGCTGCTGTACTGGCCCTTCGTCCGCCGCTACGACGCCGCGCTGCTGGAGAAGGAGGCGCGCTGAGGGGGGCGGCATCAGCCCTCGGTGCCCGTGCCCGCCAGCCCCCCCGACCCGCCCGCGCCCAGCCGCTGCACGTGGTAGCGGGCCACCGGGTCCATGGACTCGATGGACCGGAACGCCGCGAGCGCCTCCGCCCTGCGCCCCTCCTGCAGGTGCGTGTAACCGGCGTGGTACGTCTCCAGCCACGCGCGCGCCGCGTCGTCCAGCTCGGAGACGGGGCCCAGCAGCTCCATGGCCCGCAGCGGCTCTCCCCCGGACGCGGGCTTCAGGATGGCCACCTCGCGGAAGATGAAGTCTCCGCCTGCCGCTTCGGCCGTCTCGTGACCCACGAGCACCGTGGTGCCCAGCTTCCGGTTGAGCCGCTCCAGGGCCGCGGCGCCGTTCACGGCGGCCCCCAGCACCGTGTACTGGCTCTTCAGCCCGCTGCCGAGGTCCCCCACCACCACCTCGCCGGTGTTGATGCCCACCCGGAACGGCAGCCGGTGGCCCAGCCGCTTCTCCCAGTCCGCCTGCCGCGCCTGCAGTGCCGCCCGGATGGCCCCCACCGTCTGGCAGGCCACCCGGGCGTGGTCCTCGGTGCGGACCGGGGCGCCCCAGAAGGCCATCACCGCGTCCCCCACGTACTTGTCCACCTGGCCCGCGCTCCGGCGGATGACCTCCGTGGTGGTGGAGAGGAACTCGCGCAGCAGCACGGCCAGCTTGTCCGGCGGCATCTCCGCCGCCAGCGCACCAAAGCCGTCGATGTCCACGAAGCAGACCGTCAGCCGCCTCCGCTCGGGGCGCACGAGCGAGAGGTCCTTCGTCACCTGCCGGGCCACCTCGGGGCTGACGTACCGGCCGAGCACGCCGGTGACGAAGGCGCCCACCTGCTGGTCCGTTCGGATGGCGTACAGCGTGCTGAGCACCACCGTCCCCACGAAGGCCAGCGCCGGCCCGGCGGCGCGCAGCCACGCGTGCTCGTGGACGAAGACGGCGCGGGTGAACAGCAGCCACCCGGAGAGCACCGCCCCCACCAACCCCAGGTACACCACCGCCCCGGGCCCCGAGCGGACCAGCGCAGCAAAGGTGAGCCCCACGAAGGCGCCCAGGAAGGCCATCAGGTACAGCCAGGAGAGCTCCTCTCCCGGCAGCGGACGCACCGTCCCGTTGCCGTGGAGCATGTTGGCGAGCGCCTGCCCCTGGAGCGCGGCGGCCGAGCGGACCTCGCCCACCGGGGTGCGCAGCGGCGGGGCCGTCCCCGGCTGGGTGAGCACCACCACCTTGCCGTCGAGCCCGTTGTCGTAATGGGGCGGGACGCCGCGCTGCCGGTCCCGCGCGTTTTCCGCCACCCGCCAGGCGGAGACGGTGCGCTTGAGCGTCCCCCGAGCGTCGCGGGCGCTCTCCGGGGCGTCAAAGGCGAGCAGCGCGTCACCCGCGGGTCCCACCGGGATGGCCAGCTCCCCCGCGCGCAGCACTCCCCCCTCCACCCGCACCTGGCGCGTGCCCGCGAGCGCGAGCGCCCCCGCCAACGCGAAGGAAGGGAGGACGCGCGCCGGCCCGTCCGCCGGCGCGTACCGGACCAGGTGGTGCACGGACCGCACGCGCCCGTCCGGGTCCACGGGGAGCTCGGAGAGTCCGAA
>VGRA01000250.1 GCA_016875515.1 Deltaproteobacteria bacterium
TGCCGCCCGTCCGCCGGCGGCTGCGACCCCGCCGAGACCTGCAACGGCAGCTCTCCCGCCTGCCCACCGGACGGCCGGTCCAGCCAGGGGGCGGTGTGCGCCAACAGCACCTGCCTGCTGGACTCGTTCTGTGACGGAAACTCCAGCAGCTGCCCCACGCAGGGAAGGGCGCCGGACGGCACCGGCTGCGGGGATCCCATCATCCGGGACTTTCCGCCCTGCACCTATGCCGAGCCCTGCGGCAACGTCCCGCTGCAGCGGACGCTGACGCACGTGAACCGCTACTTCAAGTGCCTGGGCGGGACGTGCACCTTCGAGGACTACACCTTCTACAAGACGTGCCCGGACCGGAACGTGGACGGCCGCTTCTGCAACGACGGCAGCGTATGCGGGGCGCGGTGCGGCGGCGGCAGCTGCAGCAGGCGGATCCCGCTCGTGTGCCCGCCGGACGCGGGGTGCTACTGCGCGGGATAGGCGGCGGCCGCGGGACGGTCCCGCCTCAGAACAGCAGCACCGCCCCGGCGGTCACGTGCAGGTCCCGGCCCCACTCGGCGCGCACGGTGGACCCGTCCGCCGTGGTGCGGGTGGCGAGCGCGGACGCGTCCTGGTTCTGCTGGTAGCGCAGGGAGAGGGGGATGCGGACCATGTCCAGGACCGGCACGGGGAGGGCCAGCTCCGCCCCCACCCCGCCCACCCACATGCGGTAGCTGCCGGCCGTGCAGTCCACCCGGATGGAGCTGCAGCCGCTGGGGAGCACCAGGTCCACTCCCGCCACCACGAACGGCTTCACCAGGGGCACCACCGGCACCACCACCTTGGCCAGCAGCGGGACGTGCCAGGCGGCCTGCCCCACGGTAGAGGATACCTCTGGCAGCCCCTTCAGGGAGACCTTGCCCTCGCCCCGGTCGTTGGAGCGCACCAGGTCCACCTCCAGTCCAACGATGCCCAGCAGCCGCAGCTCGGCGCTGACCCCCACGCCGGTGCGGAAGCCCGCGTAGCCGGGCACTGCGAGCGACCCGGACGCGTCCAGCCAGTTGGTCCCGGCCAGCACGTGGGCCCCCACGCCCACGGAGAAGAGGTCCCCGGCGAGCGCGGGGGTGGACAGCAGCAGGGCAGAGAGGAGGGCAGGGCGGAACGGGGACATGGCCGTGGAGACTAGGGCCAACCGCCGCGCCCGGACTACTCCCCTTCGTCCAGCCCCCACTCCTTGAGTTTCCGCCCCAGCGTGTTGCGCCCAATCCCGAGCGCCCTCGCCGCAGAGGAGCGGTTGCCCGCGTGCCGCTGGAGGACGCCCAGGACGTGGCGGCGCTCCACCGCGGCGAGCGACTCGTCCAGCCCCTGCGCAGGCGCCGCGGGGGTGGGCAGCGGCGGCGGATCCACCAGATCCAGCGAGGGCATGGGCAGGTGCTCCGGGTGGATGACGCCGTCGCACAGCACCACCGCGCTCTCGATGCAGTTCTCCAGCTCGCGGACGTTGCCGGGCCACCGCCAGCTTAGCAGGCGCGAAAGCGCCGCCGCGGACAGCTCCGGGACCTGCTTGAGGCGGTGTTGCCGCGCCGCGGAGGCCAGGAAGTGGCGTGCCAGCCGCTCCACGTCCTCGGCGCCGCGCGCGCGCAGCGGGGACAGGTGCAGCTCCACCACCTTGACGCGGTAGTAGAGATCCTCGCGGAACTTCCCCTCGCGCACGCGCTGGGCGAGGTCCCGGTGCGTGGCCGCCACGATCCGGACGTCCACCTTCACCACCTCGTGGCCGCCCAGCCGCTCCAGCTCCCGGTCCTGCAGCACCCGCAAGAGCTTCCCCTGCACGGAGAGCGGCAGCTCCCCCAGCTCGTCAATGAAGACGGTGCCGCCGGCGGCCGCCTCGAAGCGGCCTGCCTGCCGGGCGTCCGCGCCGGTGAAGGCCCCCCGCTCGTGGCCGAACAGCTCGTTCTCCATCAGCCCCGCAGGCAGGGCCGCGCAGTCCACCTTCACGAAGGGGCGTTCCCGGCGGTGGCTGTTGACGTGCAGCGCGCGCGCGAACAGCTCCTTGCCCGTGCCGCTCTCGCCGGTGAGCAGCACCGTGGCGTCCGTGGCCGCGGCCTTCTCCGCCAGCTTGTAGGCGCGGCGCATGGCCGGGGACTCGCCGACGATCCGGTTGAAGAACCAGCCCACCGCGGCCCCGGGCTGCGCGCGCGCCCGCTCCAGCTCCGCGTACAGGCTGGTGGCCTCGAGCGCCTGCGCCACCTGGCCCGCAATGGTGGAGAGGCGGGCCTCGTCCGCGTCGTCGAACGCGGGGGCGCCGCGCCGGTTGAGGACCTGCAGCACGCCGAAGAGGCGGCCGCCGGCGTCCCGCAGCGGGACGGCGAGGCTGCTCTGGGTCCGGTAGCCGGTGAGCCGGTCGATGTCCTGGCCCACCTTGACGCGGATCTGCGAGATCTCCGGCAGGTGCGCGGCCCGGCTGAAGAGATCGCCCTTCGCCGGGTCCAGCAGGTAGAGCGTCCCGCGGTCTGCCTGCAGCGCCGCGGCCACCCGGTCCATCAGCACCTGCAGGAAGGCGTCCAGGTTGACCTCGCGGTCCACCAGGCCCCCTAGAGGGACGAGCAGGCGCGCGGAGTCAGGAGAGCGGGGCATGGGCGGCAGGGCCGGCAGCCGGAAGGCCGGCGAACCCCCTGAACCATAGCAGGCGCCCGGCCGCATCAGGCCACCGCGGAGGCATGCGAGGGTGCCAGGATGATCCGCTTCCCCTCGCGGGCGGGCTCGGTGGCCTTGAACCAGGCGCGCGCCTCCTCGGCCAGGTTCTCCACCTGGTCGTCGGTGCGGGAGGGATCGTGGTGGAACAGCATCAGCCGCCGCGCCCCGGCCCGCGCCGCCACCTTGGCCGCGTCCACCACGGTGGAGTGGCCCCAGCCCCGGCGGGAAGGGCCGGCACGCCCCTCGTATTCCGCCTGCGTGTACTGCGCGTCCAGGCACAGCGCGTCCGCCCCCTCCAGGAACGTCGCCGCGCGCGGGGGCAGCCGGTCCCCGGGCAGCTCCACGTCCGTGGCGTAGACGAAGGACTGGCCGTCTGCCTCCACCCGGTACCCCAGGCAGCCCTGCGGGTGCGGCAGATCAAAGGGCGTCACCCGGAACGGCCCCACCTCGAACGCCTCGGCGTGGCGCGCCGCGTGGAAGGAGAGGGTGGCCCCCATGGCGGACAGCGGGACAGGGAAGGACGGCGGCGTCATCTGCTGGGCGAGCGCCGTGCGCAGCGCCACGTCCCCGTCCGGGCCGGGGCCGTAGAGGGACAGCCGGCTGGTGGAGAGCCAGGCCGGGGTGAAGAACGGGAAGCCCTGCACGTGGTCCCAGTGCAGGTGGGACCACAAGAGCGTGGTCTCCACGGGCTTGCCGCTGCGCAGCAGCTCGTCCCCGAGCGCCCGCAGGCCGGTGCCCGCGTCCAGGACCAGCCGCGCCCCCTGGCTGGTCACCTCCACGCAGGAGGTGTTCCCCCCGATCCGCGCGAACGCGCTGCCCCCCACCGCCACACTGCCGCGCACACCCCAGAACCGGACGTCCATGTGCTGCCTCCCGCGGGGACGGTTGCAGCGGGTGGATCCCGCCGCGGCTGGAAATCCCCACGGCACCCACGCCGCAGCAAGACGGCTGCCACCTTGAGCGGGGCCGTGGGGACGCGGGCTTACGCACGGACGGGCCTGGCAGCTGACCCAACGTGGCGCAGGGGGGCTGCGCCGCCGTGGATCACTCGCCGTCCTTCCAGAGCACCTTCCACGGGTGCTTCTTGAGGTCCGTCACGAAGGCCTTGAGATCCTGGTACACGGCCGGATCCTTGAGGAAGCCGCCCGCGGAGCCCTCGCCGGCCTCCATCCGCGCCACGATCCGCTCGCCCCGCTCGGCCAGCGCCTCCAGCCGCGCCCCCGCGGCGGCGTAGTGGGAGAGGGCCTCCTTGATCTTCCGGCCGTCCTCCGGCCCCAGCTCCCCGGAGACCGCGGCGAGCGACTTCACCAGCGCGTCCGCGTTCCCGGTCAGCTGGGGGAGATCCTTGCGCAGCTGCCGGGCGGTGCCCGCTGCGTGGTCCAGCAGGGCGGCAGCGCGCCCGCCCGGCTCCACCTGCCGCCGTAGCACCTGGGCCAGCACGCGGAGGTCCCGCGCGGTGGCGGAGAGGTCCGCCCCCAGCGTGCCAATGGCCCCGCGGTTGTCCGACAACACACCGTCCAGCGTGGTGGTCAGCCCCTGGATGCCGCCGACCAGCCGCGAGAGGGCGTGGGGATCCTCGTCCAGCACGCGGCTCGCCGCCTCCATGAAGGCCATGAGCCGCTGCGCCACCAGGTCCAGGCGGGGCGCGTCCGTGCCGCGCAGCGTGCGGCCGTCTGCCAGGGCCCCGGCAGAGGCGTTCCCGGGCGAGATCTCCAGGTAGGGCTCTCCCAGCGGACCCATGGTGGCCACCGTCACCTGCGCGTCCATGCGCAGCGCCGCCCGGGACTCGGGGGACATCATCACCCGCATCCGCACGGGCAGCGGCTGTCCCGCCGCGTCCCGCCGGTCCGGGAGCAGCAGCACCTCGTCCACGCGCCCCACGGACACCCCGGCCAGCTTCACCGCGGAACCCCGCATGACGTTGCCGGTGTGGCCGAAGTCCACCTCGAGCGCCGGCTTGCCGCCGAAGGACAGCTCGCCCATCAGCGCGAGCAGCCCCAGCAGGGCCCCGAGCGCCACCACCACGAGCGCCCCCACGCGCAGTTCCAGGCGATTCTCATCCACGCGGCGCCTCGTGCACCGTCCCGGGACGGGTGAGGGCGCGCACCGTGGGGTCCCCGCTCTGGAGGAACGCCTGTGCGGGGCCGTGGAAGGCGTTGCGGCCGTCGGACACCATCAGGACCTCGTCCGCGGTGGATTCGAGCGAGCGGTAGTCATGGGACACCACCACCGCTCCTAGCCCCTCTTCCCGCAGTCTGCCAAGCAGCGCGTGGACGGTGGCGGCGGCGGCGCGGTCCAGGCCCGTGGTGGGCTCGTCCAGCAGCAGGCACCGGGGCCCCAGCACGAGCGCCCGCGCCACCGAGGCGCGCTTGCGGACGCCGGGGGACACGTCCGGGGGACGGGCGT
>VGRA01000251.1 GCA_016875515.1 Deltaproteobacteria bacterium
CGCCGTGTGTGCCGCATCCGGGGCGGGGCGCCAGTGCGCGCCGGCGGGGGCGGGCAGGAGCGCCGGCACCTGCGCGGACTTCCGCGGCTGCACGCCGGACTCGCGCGCCACCTGCGCCGCGGACGCGGACTGTGGCGGGGCGGGCGACCAGCGGTGTGACACGGGGACGGGCCGGTGCGTGGTGCGGCAGCAGGTGTGTCCGGCGGGGACCGTCTGTGACGCCCGGGACCGCGTGTGCGTGAGCGACTGCGGGGCAGACGCGGACTGCGAGCCGGGCTTCCGCTGCGTGGACCGGGCGTGCGAGCCCGAGAGCGCGTGCGCCTCGGATGCACAATGTCCCCAGGGGAAGGTCTGCCTGCTGGCGCCAGGGACCACGGAGGGGGAGTGCCGGGCGCAGTGCCGGGTGGACGCGGAGTGCCCGGTGGGGACGCTCTGCGCGGTGCAGGCGGATGGCCGGAGCCGCTGCCAAAGCGGGTGCACCACCCACGCGGGGTGCTCGCTGGACCAGCGCTGCAACAGCACCACGCGCCAGTGCGAGGGGCCATCCGCGGGCGGCGTGCAGGTGTGCCAGGCCACCTCGGCGTGCGGCACCTGCCAGCTGTGCTCGCCGCTGCAACAGTGCGTGTCAGCCTCGGCGGCATTCCCCTATTGCCAGCCCTGCAGCGGCAACACGGACTGCCCGGGCGGCGTCTGCCTGCAGCTGTCAGACGGGATGACGTGCGCGCGGCCGTGCGGCGCCGGGCAGGAGTGTCCGTCCGGGTTTGTATGCCTCGGCTACGGCGGCGTCCAGGCAGACGGCGGGGTCGACTCGGCGTGCGTGCCGGCCGACAGGCTGTGCGCGGGGAAGTGCCCGTGAGGGCGGAAGGGGGAACGATGCGCGGGAACCTGGTGGGCGCGGTGGCGGCCGCATGCGCGGTATGGGCGGCCCTGGCGGTGGGCTGCTTCGGGACCGGAGCGGAGACGTGCGACAACGGGACCGACGACAACGGGGACGGCCTGGTGGACTGCGCGGACCCGCTGTGCGCCGCGGCTCCGGCGTGCCCCGGGGACGCCGGCAACCCGTGCACCGCCCAGGCAGGCTGTGTCCGTGAGAGCTGGTTCAAGGACCGGCCCCTGGACCAGTGCCTAGCGGGGCAATGCACCTCCCCCGGAGAGGGCTTGGCGGTGAAGCTGGAGGTAGACACCTCGGCGCATTCCGGCATGCCGTACAAGGTGAACTCCATGTCCACACGCTTCATCTCCCGCAAGGGGCTGGACGGATCGGCCGTGGGATGTGCGCTCCTAGGATCGCTCGCGACCGAGACCCTGGCCACGGACGGGGGCGCGACGCAGCTGGATGCCACGGGGAAGCTGAATTACCTCGCCTACGAGGTGACGCGGGTGGACAACGGGACGCCGGGGCTCACGCTCACCAACCCCTTCATCTACACGGCCGCGGGCGCGGACTTCGTCATCTGGCACGAGCTGTGGACGGTGCCGCCGGACTCCAACTCCGGCCAGCCGCAGGGGCTGCGCAAGGGGTGGGGCTGCTTCGAAGCGGGAGACGCGGTGGCGCCGCTGCTGCCGGAGCAGGACTGCAGCCCGGACGCAGGGACCGGCACCTCGTGCCGCACCATCCGCATCAAGATGCCGCGGCCCAACTGAGGCACAGGCGCTCGGTGCGCTCGAGGATGTCCACCAGGTCTGCGCGCTTGACGCGCCCCTCGGTGGCCTCGCTGAGGGCGAGCGCCTGCTCGGTGAGCCAGCGAGACAGCACGAGCAGGGCAGACTTGTCCGCGGGGGCGAGCCCGAACTCCAGGAAGCGCAGGTTGCGGAAATAGTCATCCACCGCGGCGAGCTCCCGCTGGAGTTCCCAACGGGCCAGGCAAAAGGCCTGTGCGTACACCGCTGGCACGGGGCGGGGCGAGTCCGGTGCGAGCGCTGCGGCGTGACGCTCGGCGTAGGCAAGGTCCACCTCCTCTAAGGACAGGGGCCATTGCTGCAGCTTGCCGGCGAGCAGCCTGGACACCTCGTCCTTGAAGACCTCGAGCACCGGCCTCGGCTTCTGGTCCAACACCCACGTCCAGCGGTTCACGCACGCCTCCGTCCCCGGGCCCCACGGCCCCGCGTGTGTGCATCATGGCGAGGGCGGGCCGCGGTGCCTAGCGTGCTGCGTGGACGACTGGGCGGCGGCGAAGAGGGGGGGCGGGGTGAACGTCCGGGAGGTGCCGGGCGGGGTGCGCGCGAGGTGGCGCCGGTTCGGCGCGCGGGTGCTGCCCCGGGTGATGGCGGTGGCCGCCTGGAACGGCTTCCTCGCGGGGTGGTAGGGGCTGGCCGCGGGCGCGGCCGGGGGGCCCGGGTGGCGGGGGTGGCTCCCGTTGCTGCACGTGGCGGTGGGGGTGACGCTGGGCGGCCTCTCGCTCCGGTGGCTCCTTAATTAAACGGAATTGCAAATCTCCGGGGGACGGGTGCGCTGCGTCACCGGGCCCTGGCCCCGCGCGCGGGCGGTGGAGTGTCCCACGGGGGGGGCGGGTGGCGTGCGAATGGGTCCGCGCGCCGCGCTGGACCGAGTGCCAGGACTATGTGGTGCGCGTCTTCAGCGCGTCCGGCGAGGCGATGCCGCTGTGCCGGGTGCCGGACGCGCAGGTGGGGGCGCGGGTGGTGCGGTTGCTGGGGCGCAGGCTGGGTCTGCAGGACGTGGGGGGCGGGGCGGAGGCCCCTGCTCACGGCCGGACGTAGACGACCACCTGGGGCGTCTCATCCAGGTACAGGCCGGTCGCCGGCAGCTGCGTCCCGAAGGCGTCCCACACCAGGTACTCGTGCTCGCGGAACTCCTGGTGGTACTGAACCGCGGCCACCTGTGCGTCCGCGGGGCCTCCGGCCGGCTGGAGGTCCGCGCGCAGCATGCCGTTGCGCTGGTAGTCCCGGAAGGACAGGCCGTTGACCTCGTGCAGCCACACGCGCGCGCGCTGCGGGGCGTGGGCGTTGATCCACGGCAGCACGCCCGTCACGTTGTTCGACCAGAACTGCCGCTGCATGCCCAGCGAGGCGGCGCCGGGCAGCCCTCCGGCCAGCTCCGTGTAGCTGCTGGTGCCCCACGGGTAGATCCGCGCGCTGTCCAGCGCGGGCGGGACGAGCAGCGCGGCGAGCAAGGCGGCGGGGGCGGCCCGGGCGGGGAGCGCGGGCCAGCGCGGACGGACCCAGGTTTCCAGCGTGGCGGCGGCGCGCGCCACCACCACGCCGCCCAGCAGCCCGAGGAACGGCATGGACGGGTACCAGTGCTTGGTGCCGCCGAAGTGCGGGACGTTGGGGTGGCTGATGATGGCAATGGACGCGATCCCGTTGGCCGCCAGCAGCAGCTCGGTCCAGCTGGGCGCCCGGACAGAGGCCGCGAGCGCGGTGGTGCGGCCGAACAGGGTGCGGCCCGCCACCCCGAGCCAGCCGAGCGCCATGGGCAGCAGCAGGGGAAGGGGAACGGTGAGGGCGGTCTTCACCAGCACGTACTCCAGCGGAAAGGGCGGGGCGCGCAAGAGCTCGCCCAGGTACGTCCAGGCGTAGTGGTTGTGGGTGGCGTGGAAGGCCAGGTACCAGGCGGTGCGGTCCACCGGGTGGTGCCAGAGGTAGGGCCACGTCACGTAGAAGACGGCCGGCGCCACCGTGGACATGGCGCCGAGGGGCGCGAGCGCGCGGAAGGCGGGTAGGGACAGCGCGTGCAGCCGGTGCAGCAGCCACGCCGTGGCGGCGACGAACAGCGCGAGCACCACCGACTGGGGGCTGAGGAGCTGGAACGCCCGCAGGAAGCCCTCGGGGCTGCCTTGTCCCAGCACCAGGACGCCGAGCAGCGCCGCGGTGCCCAGCCAGACTCCCGCGAGTTGCGCGACCACCGGGCGCGCCGCCTGGGTCTCGCGGAGCGCCGCGGCCGCCTGCCACGCGGCGAAGGGCAGCAGCACGAACGGGATGAACAGGCCGTTGTGCTTGGTGGCGAGCGTCAGGCCCAGGCACAGGCCCGTCCACAGCCACCACCCGGGCGCCTCCTGCGCGCGGATGAAGGCGTACACGGTGAGCAGCCAGAAGGAGGCCACTGGGACGTCGAAGCAGGCGAGGTGCGCGTCGAAGAACTGCCGTGGGACGAGCAGCCACGCCGCGGCGGCGAACAGCCCCGCGGTGCGCCCGGACAGCCTGCGCCCCAGCGCGTAGAGGACCGGGAGGGCAAGCGCCGCGACGAGGAACGCGGGGAGCCGGTAGGCGGCCGCAGGGCGCAGCCAGCCGAGCGCGTCGTGGAAGAGCCAACCGGACAGGCCAAACAGGGACTTCATCAGCCCGGGGTGCTCGTGGTTGAAGTCCCACGCGCGGACGATGCTGGCGTCCGACAGCGCCGCCGCGCCGTCCTTCCACAGCAGCTTGAACCAGCGGCCGTAGGACTCCGCGGCGTGGAAGTAGACGCTCTCGTCCCGCGTGAAGCCGACCTCGCGCTCGGTCAGCAGCAGCGAGGCGAACCCCGCCAGGAACAACCCCGCGCCCACCAGCCGGTCCCGCTGGCGTGCGGCCCAGGTGCCCTCCGTCATGGTGCACCACCTGCGCGGACGAAAAGCCCAATGCAGCTCTCGCGGTCCCTCGGCCCCGCCGCGCCAATGGCGAGCGACAGCGGCGCGGTGCTGGCCGGGGCAGCGCCCGAGGTGCGCTGGAACGCCTCCACCCCCTCGCGCGCGACGAGCGTGGCGAGCGCGCGGCCTTCCGAGGACGCGGTCAAAGTGACGTCACCGTGCTCGGGACCCACCTTGGCGGCGTGCTCCCAGGTGATGCCGCCCTCGAGCGCCACGGTGTCCCCTGTAGAGGCGGGGACGGAAGGCCACTCGAGCACCAGCTTCGCCCCGCGCGCGGGGGGGCGGAGGGCGAGGCAGCGGCGCGGCACCTGGTCCACCTCGTGCCATCCCGCGGCCGCGCCCACGCCGCCCGGGCACTCGTGGCTCCGGCCATTCCAGGAACAGGCGGTGCGCCGTCCATCCGGCAGCTCCAGGAAGGCGGAGGCGTCCGCGAGCGCCGCCGCGGCGGTGAAGCGGGCCAGGCGGAACAGCC
>VGRA01000252.1 GCA_016875515.1 Deltaproteobacteria bacterium
CGCGCCGGAGGCGGGGGCCGGGGTGAAGCAGGGCTCGCGAAAATGGAACCGGGCGCGCGTGGGGCTATAGAGCCCGCGCATGAGCCAGCCTGCTTCCGCCGCCCCTGCCGCCCTGCCGTTCGCCGAGTCCACGCCGCTGGGGCTGTTCGGCCTGGCCATTGGCTGCGCGGCGCTGCTGCCGGTGGCCTTTGGCGTGGCGCTCACCCCCGCGGCGCTGAAGACGGCCGCCATGTTCTGCCTGCTGTTCGGCGCCGGCGGGCAGCTGCTCGCGGGGCTCATGGCGCTCGCCAACAAGAACATGCCGGGCGGCACGCTGTTCACCACCTTCTCTTTCAACTGGGTGATGAACTGGTGGGCGCTGGACGGGATGGCGGAGGGGAAGATGCCGGACGCCACCGTGGTGCTCGCGGTGGACGTGGCCTTCCTCGTCATCTTCCTCGTCCTCACCTACGCGTTCGGCTTCTTCTCCAGGCTGCTGTTCGCGTTCCTGCTGGACATCGACGTGCTGTACGTGGCGCGCATCCTCCGCGAGCTGACCCACGCGCCGCAGTTCGGGCTGGTCATTGCGGCGGCCACGGTGGTGCTCATCTGCACTGCGCTGTGGCTGGCCTTCGCGCTGGTGTTGAACCCCATTGCAGGGCGCGCGGTGTTCCCCATGCCGGGCCCGCTGTTCACGCCGGCCCCCACGGCAGCGCCCGTGGCCTCGAGCCCACCCGCCGCGCACTGACAGCGGAGATCACGCTGCTTGAGCCCGGTAGCCGCAGTGTGTCAACCAGCCGGCCCAGGCGTGAGTGCGCACCCTGCCGATGTGACTGCCGGACGCGTCGATGAGAACCAGCGGACGTGGATCCAGCAACGCGGCCAGCTGACGCCACGTCACGCGGAGTTCCTGAAGTCGGGGCGTGGCCTGCTCCCTGGCACCCAGCGTCTTTTCATGGGCGACGCGCATCAGCCGCCGCCAGCGGCGGACCGTGGTCTCACCACGCGGATGCGGAGGTTCATCGAGTACGCAGCCGGCAGGCCCCCTGCGTGTCGATCCCCGGCGCAGCCGAAACGGGATCCACCCGCCCGGCCCCCTGGCGATCTACCAGGCGAGCGGGACGCCGTAGCCTTTCAGCTTGCCGTCCCGCGTGACCAGGGTCAGGCCCGCGGCCTTCGCCTGGCAGATGAGCAGCCGGTCAAACGGGTCTCCGTGCCGCCGCGGCAGCGCGGAGACGGACAGCACGTGCGCGTGGTCAATGGGCAGCAGGGTGAACCCGTTTCGCAGCAATTCCTGCGGGATCACCTCGTCCAACGCACCGTCCAGCTTCAGCTTGCCCAGGCCGACCTTGATGGCGATCTCCCAGGAACTCGCAACGCTGAAGTAGACCTCGTTTCGCCTGTCCGAGATGAGCTGTCGCGCCCGCGCTCCCAGTTCCTCGTGCGCGTAGATCCAGAACAGGAAGGCGTGGGTATCCAGCAACAGCCTCATGTCCCATCGTCCAGGAAGAGGTCGTCCGGAAGGGGTTCATCAAAGTCCCGGGCCATCTTCATCTTCCCTGCGCGACTGCCGGGTACACGCGCCTCCGCCGAGCTCTGCGGCAAGGCGGTCAGGCGGGCCACGGGACGCCCCGCACGCGCAATGATGATCTCCTCCCCAGCCAGCACCCGGTCGAGCAGGGCCGAGAAGTGCGTCTTCGCTTCGTGAACATTGACTTTTCGCGCCACGCGGCGACTCCCGGACCTGGACCAATCCGGTAGGTAAGTTAGTCCACCCCAAGGACGGCGGCAACGCACCCGCCGGGAACTCTGTTCACCGCCCCCGGCTGGAAACCCGGGGGGCTGGCCGCATCTGCCGGTGTGCGAGACTCCCGTCTGGCACCCCATGCGCCCACTCCCCCGCCCCCGCCGCCGCGCCCCCCGCATCCTGCTCGTCGAGAATGACCCCAACCGCCACGAGTGGTTCGAGGTCCGCGTCCAGGCCCGGTGGACGGGCAGATGGTGCGCGGGGCGCGCCGCTGGCTCGTGACGGTGCCGTCCGGGCAGTCCGTGAAGTTCAACGCGCAGTACGCCCTCCGCCTGCCGTCAGACCGGACGCTGGTGGGCGGAAACCGGAGGTTCTGACCGCATGCACACCCTGCCCGTTCAACGCGTGGTGCTGATGGAGCACCGGGCGCAGGTGGAGCGCCGCGGGACGGTGGCGCTCTCGGGGACGACGGTGGTGGAAGTCCCCGGCGTGTCGCTCGCATCGGTGGACCGCTCGCTCACCGTGGAGGTGCGAGGCGGCACCCTGGCGGGCAGCAAGCTCGTGCGCCGCTGGAAGGAGCAGCCGGCGGGCGGCTTGCCCGCGGACGCGAGCGAATTGCGCCGCCGGGTGCACGCGCTGGAGCACGCGCTGGAGCACGAGCGGGACGCGCACGAGGACGCGCACGCCCTGCTGCGGGCGCGGGCGGAGACCGTGGCCACCTCGCGCGCGGCACTGCTGCGTGCCGTGGCGAGCCACGCCGCCGTGGGGACGCCGGACGTCGCCGCGTGGCAGGAGCAACTGGCCGCGGTGACGGCGCAGCAGGCGGATTTGGACACAGCGCTCCCGGACGCGTGACAGGCGCTCGGGGACGTGCAGGCACAGCTCGCAGAGGCGCGGGCGGTGCTGGACTCGGCGGAGCAACCGCCCCGGGCGCTGGAGTTCGCGCTGGTGCTGACGCTCTCGGGCACCGGCGAGGCGGCCGTGCGGGCCAGCTACCTGGTCCCCTGCGCGGCGTGGCACCCGGCCAACCGGGCCACGCTGCAGGGGGACACCGTGGCGGTGGAGGCGGTGGCGTGGCAGCGCACGCTGCTCGCGGTGCAGCTGCTCGCGCCCGGCGTCTACGTGGCGATGCACAACCAGGTGCTGTGCTTCCCGGGCGTGGTCAAGGACGCCGAACGGCTGCGGTTCGTGCGCGCGTCCGGCGCCTGAACCTCACGCCGCGCGGCCCAGCGAGAGCCCACCGCAGTGCTCGCAGCGCTGGCGCCCCCCCGCGACCGCCGCGAGCCGCCCGCCGCACGCGGGGCACTCGTTCGTCGCGCCCCCGGCCACCTGCAGCGCCATCAGCGTGTCGCCTGCGCGGTCACGGAACAGCGGCAGCCGCCCGTACGCCTCGAGCCTCGCCACCTGCGACCGCAGCAGCTCCGCCGGCACCTCGAGGTGCGCCGCCAGCTCCGCGAGCCCGATGCGCCCCTGACCGAGCACCACCCGCACGACCTCCCCCGCCATTGCGTCGTCGTAGGCCCGCAGCCCCGGGCGCACCGAGAGGGCCGCCACGGTCACCTCGAAGAGCCCCCGCGCCCACGAGCCGCAGATCGGCAGCATGCCCAGCACAACCGCGACGAGGGCCAGGATCGTCACCGCGTTCATCGCCTTGCCCGTCGCGAGCCACACGACGTCGGCCAGCGCCGCGGCCCCGAAGACCCAAGCCGCAATCCGCCCGCCCCAGCGAAACCAGCCGAACCCGTCGTTGGCCTCGCGGAGGAAAGCCTCGACGAACATCGCCTGCCGGCTCCGCGCAGCGGCCGCGCTCCCAACCCGGAGCCGCGCGGCCTCGAGCCCCGCCGACATGCGCGGCAGCTCCTCGTACCGCTCGCGCCCGCAGTGCTCGCACCGCCGCAGCCCGCGCCCGACGGCCCTGAGCCACGCGCCGCACCCGCCGCATCGCAGCCTCGGCGGCGCGGCCCGGACCATAAGTCCGTCGCCCTCCCGCACGAGCTCGTCGTCCTCGCTCGCGAGCCTCGCCAGCGCCGCCCTGCGCCATCGCCGTCTGGCGACCCACGCAGCCGGGACCTCTTCCTCCGCGAGCAGCTGCGCCTCCGCGCGCCGTCGCGCCCACCGGACGAGCATCTCCCACGGCCCCGTGAGCACCACGACGACGGCCCCGCCCACCGCCAGCGCGAACGCGGCCCCGAGAGCGAGCGTTAGCGCCACCATCCCGAGGACGAGGAACCCCACCGTGATTACTACCAGCGCCACCATAACCGTGCTGTTCTGGAGCTCCTTGCCGAGGGCCCGCCGCGGCTCGAAGCGCGTGACGAGCGCGAGCACCACCGGCAGCGCCGGCAGCAGCACCGCCACGAGCCCCGTCGCGAGGTCCGCGCGCAGCGCCGCCCAGCGCGCGAAGCGGACGCGGGCCACCACCTCCGCCGCCCTCGCTCGCAGCTCCGTCCGGTCAACCGACGCGTTCACCCCTTCACTCTAGCAGGACCTGCGGGCCTCGCGTCGCGCGCGGACGGAGACGCGCTTGTTCGAGGCGGAGAAGGGGCCGGGAGGACACGGGAGGTCGAACGGCTGGTCGAGCGACTCGCCGGCCACGCACGGGCCGGGCGCCAGGCGCACCTCCGCCACCGTCTCCCGCTCGGTGCTCGCAGGCCCGGAGGTGCTCCACCCAAGCCGGAGCCACACCCCGCCCGTGTGCACCACGTCCCGGTCGAAGGTGGCATTCACCCGGCCGCGGATGTGCTCGCCGGGGCGGAAGACGGCCTCTGCCTCCCCGGGGGACAGCTGGGTGTCGAGCCGTGCCATGGGACCAGGACGCTCAGCGCACGTACAGGTAGGACACCGTGGACGTGCACCCGGGGTAGGTGGAGATGCTCACGCCGTAGTACCCCCCGGTGCAGACATCCGTCCGGACGGGCGAGGACAGGCAGAAGAACGAGTCGAAGTCGTTGTTGGTGAGAACCGCCGGGTCGTACCAGCCGAGGTGTCCAAAGCCCACCGTCGCGCAGCCGCCGGCGAACATGTAGACGACGGACGAGTCCGTTGAATCCGCCGAGTTGCTGAAGGCGCAGTTGCCGGCGTTGTTGGGATCCGCGCCGTAGAAGCCGAACAGCAGGTGGGGCAGCGCGTCCGCGCGGGACGTGGCGATCTTGCTGCTCCCGGGCAGGAGCACCGGGGAGTGTCGCGATTTCGGTGTACGGCTCGGGCAGCTCTACAAGGAGCACCCATGCCGAAGCCGAAGACGAAGAAGTCCGTTGCTGACACCGCTGGCACCTCCGCCAAGGGGGGCACGGTG
>VGRA01000253.1 GCA_016875515.1 Deltaproteobacteria bacterium
TGAAGCACCTGTCCCGGTCCGCGCGGACCGGGACAGGTGCTTCACCCGCGTCACCCGCGCCAGCAGCGACGGCAGCACCAACCCCAGCACCAGGGTCAGGATGGCCGCGAGCAGCGCGCGCACCCACCACGGGAAGCCCCACGTGGACTCGTAGAGGGCAGCGAGCGCCGCCCCCAGCACCACGTAGCCGGAGAGGATTTTCAGGTGAAGCGAGACGTCCTGCCCCGGCGCGGCCCCCGGTACGCGCCGCCTCGCCGCCTCCGGGCGGCGCGGGTAGCTGGCTGCGGGCTCCTCTGATTCCAGGCGGCGCACGGTGCGGCCAGTCTTAGGCCCCGTCCGCGGGGTGGTCAACGAAGTGGTCATGCCCCCGCTGGGCCCGCAGCAGCCGGCCGTGCTGGCGCAGCTTCACGCCGCGCCCCGCGGTGAAACGGCCCACCCAGCTCACCCGCTCCCCGGCCCGCCTGCACGCCCGCTCGAACGCCGCCGCCCGGGCAGGCGGCACCGCGAGCAGCAGCTCGTAGTCCTCTCCCCCGGCCAGCGCCGCGGCCAGCCCGTGCCCCTTCCCGGGGAGCGTGTCCACGTCCACCTCGGCCGCCACGCCCGAGGCCCGGCAGAGGTGGCCGAGGTCCTGCGCGAAGCCGTCCGAGACGTCCATGCCCGCGCGGGCGAACCGCCGGGCGAGCAGCCCCAGTTCCACGCGCGGCACGGGGCGCCGCTGCCGGTCCCCCTTCGGCACCTCCCGCCCGGCCGCAAGTTCGTCCAACGACCGCCGCGCCTCGCCCAGGACCCCCGAGACGAACAGCAGGTCGCCGGGGCGGGCCCCACTGCGCAAGAGCGCGGCGCCCCGGGGCGCCACCCCGGCCGCGGTGATGCACACAGACAGCACCTGGGCGCGGGTGAAGTTCCCTCCCACCAGCGCGCAGCCGTTCGCCCGTGCCAGCCGACCCATGCCCCTCGCCAGCGCACGGGCCTCGGAAACAGCGAGCGCGGGCGCGGCCACGGCGCAGGTGAACCACAGCGGCCGCGCCCCCATGGCGGCCAGGTCCGAGAGGTTCACCGCCAGCGCCTTGTGCCCCACGTCCTCCAGCGAGAAGGCGGGGCGGGAGAAGTGCACGCCCTCCACCACCGCGTCCGTGGTGACGCACAGCTCCTCCCGGCAGGGCGGCAGCACCGCGCAGTCGTCCCCCGGCCCCACCCGCGCGTGCGCCCGGGCCGACGCCCCGGCTGCGGACAGGAAGGCGCGGATGAGGGCGAACTCGCCTCCTTGCCGGCTCAGACGTCCTCCCCGGCCTTCGGCTCGGCGGGCTGCCGCGGGTGCAGCGGCAGGTGCACGGTGAAGCGGCAGCCCTGCCCGGGCTGGGACCACAGCTCCACCCGCCCGCCGTGCGCCTCCACGTATCCCTTCACCACCGCGAGCCCGATGCCCACCCCGCCGTGCTCGCGCGTCCGGCTTCCGTCTGCCTGGTAGAAGGCCTCGAAGATGCGCCCCTGGTGCTCCGCCGGGATGCCCGGACCGGTGTCCTCCACCACCAGCCGGCAGGCCTCCACCTCGAGCGGGCCGTCCCCGGAGGGCGGCATGCAGGAGAACGTCACGCGCCCGCCCACGGGGGTGAACTTCACCGCGTTGCCCAGCAGGTTGACCAGCACCTGCTTCAGTTTCACCCGGTCCACGCTGGCCTGGAAGTCCGGCGCCGGCGCCCGGAGCTCCAGCTGCACTCCCTTCTTCTGCGCCTGCGGCTTCAGGCTGGTCAGCGCCCCGCGCATCAGGTCTGCCACGGAGAAGGGGGCGAGGCCCATTCGGACGCGCCCCGCCTGGATCATCCCGATGTCCAGCACGGACGAGATGAGCTGCAGCAGCGTGTCCCCCTTCTCGCGGATGATGCCCACGTAGTCCTTCTGCTCGTGCGTCAGCTCCCCGGCCAGCCCCGTCCCCAGCATCTCCGCGTAGCCGATGACGGCCGTCAGCGGCGTGCGCAGCTCGTGGCTCATGGTGGCGAGGAAGGTGCTCTTCATCCGGTCCAGATCGCGCAGCCGCGCGTACATCTGCTCCAGCGTCCGGTTGCGCGCCTCCAGCTCCCGGTTGCGCTCCAGCATCCGGGCGGAGGCGTGGCTGGACAGCAGCCGCTCGTGCCGCTCGCCCCCGAGCGCCATCACCATGCCCCGCAGCAGCTGCAGCACGGCCGACGCGTCCAGGCCCTCTGCCGGCAACGGCCCCAGCAGCAGCCGCCCGCCCGGCACGAGGACCCCGAGGTAGTCCGCGCCGGTGCAACAGCGCAGCGGCGTGGGCCCCGGCTGAAGCGCCGCCCCGTCCACGCAGCCACACCCTGGCGCGCCGTCCGGCCCCGCCGCGGACAGCAGCACGCGGCCGTCCTCACCCAGCAGCCGGACCGGGACGCGGTGCAGCCCCACCACGCCCTTCACCAGCCCCTCGAGGGCCGGGAGGTCCAGCGTCTCGCCCAGGTCCCTGCTTGCCTGCCGTTGCATCTGGCCCGCGAGAATACAGGGTACGGCCGGGCAAGCGGGAATTGGCATGCGGGGAAAGGTGGGAGGACACTTCCCGGATGCAAGGTGGGTGACGGTGCGGTTAGATCCGGTCCGTGGCCGGACCTATCTGGAGAGCCTCGCGCACATGACGACCAAGCCCCTCGAGCCCGTGGCAACCGCCGCCCCCCCGCCCATGGACCTGAACGCGCTTCCCAACGACTTGAAGCCCGTCCTGAAATTCTCGGGCGTGACGGACGAGGAGCTCTCCTCCGTCGTGGCGCTCCGCCACGGCTCCGACCCGTGGAAGGACCGCGAGACCTTCGAGCAGTCCGTCGAGGCGCTCGCCAAGCTGCGCCCCTTCATCCAGGTGGCGAAGCTGAACGGCCAGGCGGTGGGCTACGTTACCGTGGAACGCGACGGCCCGGTCCCCGGCGCAGCCTACATGCGCAACATCGTGGTGAAGTCCGAGCTGCGCAAGCGCGGTGTGGGCAAGCTCCTGCTCGAGCACGGGCTGGAGACGGCGCGGAACATGTTCCGCAAGACGCTCGCCCTCCGCGTGGACCCGGCCAACGCCGTGGCGGTCAGCTTCTACCGGACGCAGGGGTTCACCACGGTGGCAACCGTGGTGAGCAAGAAGAGCGGGAAGCTCCGGTTGTTGATGAGCCGGGAGCTGTAGGTGGTTTGCCCTGCCTGAACCCGGTGTAGGGCGCCTCGCTCCACCTCCCAGACGAGCAACTCCACTTCGTCACGCCTCGGCCACTCCTCTTCCTCTGCCGCGCGCGAACTGAACCTGGACGCGACCTTGCCGCCGGGAGGGCGCACCGCGTCCGTCACCGCGACACTGTGACCCTCCAGCACCACGAACTGCTCGCCGGCCTTCTCGTTCCAGATTCGCAGCGTCGCGTCGTCCGACCAGAAGAGCACCCGCCCTCCCGCCAGCGGTAGGCCCGCTCGCCGAGTCCCCGTGGAATCCCTCAACGGATCTCTGACGAATGGCTGGCATCTTGGCGCCAGCCTACCCCGCCACCCCGCCGGGACCGGGGAAGGAGTCCACTGTGCAGAACTTTCGGCCACTCGAAGTGGCAGAAGACTCTGCACAGTGGCCTTCACCAACCGCCCCGGGCCCGGTCCCGGGGCTACAACTCCCCGTCCCGGAACCACCGCTCGAGCGCCTCCACCCGGTGCAGCTGCCGCGCAGGCGGCAGGGACGCAATCAGCGCCCGCCCGTATCCGCGCGCGTACAGCCGCGAGTCCAGGATGGCCACGATGCCGCGGTCATCCCGCGTGCGGATGAGCCGGCCGAAGCCCTGCTTCAGCGCCAGCGCCGCCTGGGGCAGCTGCAGCGTGCTGAACGGCTCCTCGCCCCGCTCCTCCAGCCGCCGGATGCGGGCCGCCACCAGCGGGTCCCCCGGGGACGCAAACGGCAGCTTGTCCATGGCCACCAGCGACAGCGCCTCGCCCGGCACGTCCACGCCCTCCCAGAAGCTCTGGCTGGCGAACAGCACGGAGGGCTCCGCGGTGAAGGCCTGCAGCAGCGCCGTCTTGGGCCGCTCACCCTGCAAGAGCACCTGCCACGGCAGCCGGTGGCGCAGCCGCGCGTGGGCGTCCCGCATGTTCCTCAAGGAGGTGAAGAGGAAGAAGGCCCGCCCCCCCGTCACGTGCGCCAACTGCAGCAGCACCTCGGACGCCTGCTCCACGAACAGCGGCGAGGCCGGCTCGGGCAGCCCGCGCGGGACGTACAGCGCCGCCTGCCGCGGGTAGTCGAACGGCGAGGCCACCTGGAGCTCTCGCAGCGGCCGGGTGGCTTCCCCCGCCTCGTCCCGAAGCCCCAGCCGCCGGGCGAGGAAGTCGAACCTCCCGCCTGGGGCCAGCGTGGCGGAGGTGAACACCACGGCGGAGAGCTGCTCGTACAGCCGGGACTGCAGCGGCCGCGCCACCTCGATGGGGGCGGACTTCAGGAACAGCCCCCGCCCGCGCGCCTCGGCCCAGTAGACGTGCTCGTTGCCCTCCGCCGCGTGCACGAAGGACAGCTCCCGCGACAGCTCCTGCGCCCGCCGCCCCAGCGGCGCCACCTCCGGCTCCTCCGCCTCCGCCGCAAAGGCGTACAACGCGTCCAGCGACTGGACCAGCTCCGCGAAGCTGGCCGCCGTGCCGAGGAAGCTGTCCGCGGACAGCGGCAGCGAGCCGCCGTCCTGCACGCGCAGCTTCTCCGCAACGGCCCGGAACCACGCCTCGCCCCGCCCCCGCAGCTGCAAGCTCAGCGCGGCCAGCAGCTTGCCCCGCTCGGACGTGGCCGGCAGCGCGCGCAGGCCGTCCCGCACCAGGTCCTCCACGCGGTAGTTGCTGACGGAGGTGCCAAACCAGGAGGTGGCCACGTCCTCCACCGCGTGCGCCTCGTCGAAGATGACCGCCTCGTACGCGGGCAGCACCCCGCCCTCGCGCCCCTTCCCCTTCAGCACCAGGTCCGCGAAGAACAGGTGGTGGTTCACCACCACCAGCTGCGCCCCCTCCGCCTCCTGCCGCGCGCGCGTGACGA
>VGRA01000254.1 GCA_016875515.1 Deltaproteobacteria bacterium
CAGCTGTCCGGCAGCGGGAAGCTGCGGGACGTGGGGGAGGTGGCCCGGGACCGGGCCGCGCTCGCCCACCTGGATGGGCAGGTGGCGGAGGTGAAGAAGCGGATGGCCGCAGCCTCTGCCCCGGACGTGAAGGCGGCCCTCCGGAGCGCGCTCGACGGCTTCGAGCAGCGGCGCCGGGACCTGCGGGAGCGGTCCGGCAAGCCGGGGGAGGGGCGGGGGTTCGAGCTGGGCTACCTCTCCCTGGGCCCTGACGTGGCGGCGGACCCCGGGCTGCAGGCCGAGGCCAGCAAGCTTGAGATCCCGCCCGGCCTCCACTAAGACGCCGGCCCTCACAAAGAGCGCCTGCCAGACCTCCGACCGGCGAATGGTCGCCCCGGGGCAAGGCACGCCAGCCGGAAGGAAGCACCCCATGAAGGCAGACCTGCACCCCGTCTACCCCCCCGCCCGCATCCACTGCGCCTGTGGCAACACCATCGAGACCCGGTCCACCCGCGGCTCGTTCAACGTGGAAGTGTGCGCCAACTGCCACCCGTTCTTCACCGGCAAGTACAAGCTGCTGGACACCGAGGGGCGCGTGGAGAAGTTCCGCAAGAAGTACGAGGCGCAGGCCAAGGCCGCCGCGGCGAAGAAGCAGTAGCGCCGCAGCCACGGCTTTCTGCTGTCCACCTCGGGCAGGGCGTTCGGCCGGACCATCCGGCCTGGCACCCTGCCCGTCGTGCGTCCGGGGGCTGAAAATTCGACGCAGCCCCGCCGGCATCTACCTTCGCAGATTGCCATGCCGTCTGCCCATGCCCCGCGCCCCGTTGCCCCCGTCGCCTCCCCGCTGACGAGCGCCGAGTACGCGCGCTCGGAGCGCTACCGGCTGTACCGCGGGGACTCGCTGCAGCTGATGCGCGAGCTGCCGGACCAGGGCTTCGACCTGGTCTTCGCCGACCCGCCGTACTTCCTTTCCAACGGCGGCACCAGCTGCAAGAGCGGCCGCCGCGTCTCCGTGGACAAGGGGGCGTGGGACGCCTCGCGCGGGGTGGAGGCAGACCACGCCTTCAACCGCGAGTGGCTGGCGCAGTGCCAGCGCCTGCTCAAGCCGGAGGGCACGCTGTGGGTGAGCGGCACGCAACACGTCATCTTCAGCGTGGGCTTTGCCTTGCAGCAGCTGGGCTTCAAGCTGCTCAACACCGTCACCTGGTACAAGCCCAACGCCGCCCCCAACCTGGCCTGCCGCTACTTCACCCACTCCACGGAGCTGCTGTTGTGGGCCAGCCCGGGCAACAAGGGGAAGCTGCGGCACGTCTTCAACTACGGGGACATGAAGGCGGAGAACGGCGGTAAGCAGATGCGGGACGCGTGGGCGCTGCCCCGCACCGGCGAGGAGGAGCTGGACGCGGACGGCCTGGGCCGGTTGTGGACGCTCACCAGCCCGAAGAAGTCGGAGAAGGCCCTGGGCGGCCACCCCACGCAGAAGCCGGTGGCGCTGCTGGAGCGCGTGCTGCGCGCCTCCACGCCGGAGGACGCGCTGGTGCTGGACCCCTTCAACGGGAGCGGCACCACCGGCGTGGCCGCGCTGAACCTGGGGCGCCGCTACGTGGGCATCGACCTGTCGGACGAGTACCTGGCGCTCACCCGGCGCCGGCTGGACGCGGTGGGCTGAAGCCCACCCGGGGCCGCCGCTACACCGCCGCCTTCTTCAGCATCCCCTCCACCACCTGCTGCGCGATGGGGTGGTACCCGCCCTTGAAGCGCTCGAACCAGGCGCGCGCGGTGTGGACGTACCGCTCGTTGCCCAGCAGCGCCGCGTACAGGGGCTTCAGGTACTTCATCCGCCCTACGCGGGAGACGAGCGCCTCGCCCTCCGCCAGCGCCGCGCCGTGGCTGGAGGCCAGGCAGAGCGCCACCCAGCTCACCCGCACCTCCGGGTTGTGGGACAACCTTGCGGGGAGCAGCGGCTCCAGCGCGGCGAGCGCCGCCTCCGGCAGCGGGCGGGGCAGCAGCTCCAGGTACAGCTGCCACTCGGTGGGGCCCCAGGTGCCGGCCTGCTCCGCGGACGGCGGGCGCGTGCCCAGCCCCAGCAGCGCCGAGAGCCGCTCCGAGTGGGCGCGCGGGGCGTGCACGGGGATGCCCGGCGCGTCCAGGTAGTCCTCCGCCTTCACCGCCGCGAGCGCCCCGGGCAGCTCCGCCTCGCAGAAGGCGCAGAAGTCCTCCGTGGTGAGCGCGCCGAAGCGGAAGCGCGCCATGTACGCACGGGCGAAGGCCTCGAAGCGCGGGCGGCCCACGTGCTGCTCCAGCGCGCGGAGCAGCAGGTAGCCCTTCTCGTACGGCACCTGGCTGAAGGCCTCGTCCGGGTCCACGCCGGACAGGTGCGTGCGCAGGCGGGTGAGCGCCGGCTGCTCGCGGAAGTGCGCCACCGCCTGCTCCAGCGAGCGCCGCCCCAGCGCCGCGTGCAGCTCCGAAGCCTCGCGCCCCGAAAGCCGCTCGAGGATCCGGCGCTCCGCCCACACCGTCCACCCCTCGTTCAGCCAGAAGTGCTCGGCCGTCGCGTTGGTGACCAGGTTGCCCGTCCAGCTGTGGGCCAGTTCGTGCGCCACCACGTTCACCAGGGACCGGTCTCCGGCCAGCAGCGTGGGGGTGAGGAAGGTGAGCCGCGGGTTCTCCATGCCGCCGTACGGGAAGGAGGGCGGCAGGGTCAGCAGGTCGAACCGCTCCCAGTCATAGGGGCCGAAGAGGGCCTCGGCCTCCGTCAGCATCCGGTCCACGTCCGCGAACTCCCACGCCGCCTTCTCCACCACCCCGGGCTCCGCCCACGCGCGCGTCCGCGGCCCCAGCTCCCGGGCCGAGAGCTCCCCCACCGCCAGCGCCAGCAGGTAGGGCGGGATGGGCTGTGGCATGGTGAAGCGCTCGGTGGCGTGGCCGCCGTGCTCTTCCCGCCCGTCCGCACGGGCCGCCATCACCGCGCGCAGGGCCGCGGGGACCTCCAGCTCCGCGGTGTAGGTGACGCGCACGGCCGGGCTGTCCTGCAGCGGCACCACCGACCGCGCGTGCAGCGCCTGGCACTGGCTGAAGAGGAACGGGTGCTGCTTGCCGTGGGTCTGCCCGGGCTCCAGCCACTGCAGGGCGCTGGCGGACGGGGAGGTGGCGTAGCGCACCACCACCCCGGTGGTCCCGGCGGGCAGCTGCACGCGCAGCCGCTGCCCGAGCACCTTGTCCGGAGGGCCCAGCTCGCGCTGCAGCGGCTGCCCGGACGCGTCCTCCACCGCGTGCAGCTGCAGGTCCCGGGTGTCCAGGTCCAGCGGCCCCTCCCCGGGGCGGGACAGCTGCAGCGCCACGTGGCACTCCAGCACGTGGCGGGTGAAGTCCACCTGCGCCTTCCAGTGGAAGGAGGTGACGGTGGGCTGGGCGTCGTCTGCGTGGGAGTGGGGATCGGTGCGGGCCATGGCCCGGCACCCTTACACCGGAACCCCGGCCAGCCGCATGACGCGCAGCGCGTTGGTGGTGTCCACCACCCCGTCCCGCAGCCGGTAATCGAACGTCATCTGGCCGTTCACCACCTCGTCCCGGAAGTGGACGTTGCGCACGCGGCTGCCCGGCTCCTCGGACAAGGTGGCCAGCGCCAGGTCGTGCGTGGAGACGCCCCCCACCGCGCCGTGGGAGAGCAGCAGCTTCAGCACCTCGCGCGAGGCGAGCTGCCGCTCCCGCGCGTTGGTGCCGAGGAGAATTTCATCCAGCAGGAACAGCCCCTGGCCCGGGCGCGCCGCCGCCGCGTCCAGCAGCAGCTTCAGCCGCTGCACCTCGGCGTAGAAGTAGCTTACGCCCCGCTCCAGCGAGTCCTTCACCCGCATGCTGGTGAGCACCTGCAGCGGGGACAGCTCCAGGGAGGCGGCGCACACCGGGCCGCCGGCGAGCGCCAGCACCGCGTTGAGCCCCACGGCGCGCAAGAGCGTCGTCTTGCCGCTCATGTTGGAGCCGGTCACCACCCACGCCGAGCCCCGGCCGGACAATTGGACATCGTTGCAGACGGGGCGCTCGAGCAGCAGGTGGCCCAGCCCCTCCGCCTCGAAGCAGGGCCCCTCCGGCACCAGCACCGGGAAGGCGTGGTCCGGCCGGTCGTGGGCCAGCCCCGCCAGGGAACACAGCGCCTCCAGCTCGGCGAGCGCGTCGAACCAGCGGTCCACCTCCGGCCCGTGCGCCGCCCGCCAGCGCTCCAGCGCGAAGCCGGCCGCCACGTCCCAGAGGAGCAGCAGGTTGAGCGCGGGCCCCAGCTGGTTGCGGCGTACCTCCGCCAGCGACAGCAGCGTGCCGAAGCGGCCGAGCGCCCCGGAGGGGCGCACCGTCCCGCCGAGGGGCTGCAGCAGCGTGCGCAGCCGTGCTCCCTCGAAGGCCTGCGCCTCCACCGCGGCGAACAGCGGCCCGAAGCGCTGGAAGGCCTGCTCCCCCGGCGAGATGGCGGCGTGGAGGGCCACCAGGGGCCGCCGCGTGGCCACCGCCACGCCCAGCTGCAGCAGCAGCAGCGGGCCGTACAGCCACGCCGGCACCAGCCCCTGGCGCCCCAGCGCCCACAGCGAGAGCGTCACCGGCGGGAGGACGAAGGGGAGCCACCTCGCCCAGCGGATGCCGCGCAGCAAGTCCGGGCCGGAGGCCCACGCGCGCAGCGGCCCCGGGTCCATGTGGGCCACGGTCACCTCGGTGCCTGCCGCAATCAGCTGCTGGCGGAAGTCCAGCCGCGGCGCCAGCTCCCGCACCGCCTCTTGCCGCGAGGCCACCTCGGCGGCCTCCGCCGGGGCAGAGAGCCACGCGGCCAGCCGCACCTCGCCGGCCGTGGTGCCGGTCTCGTCCAGCAGCTGGAACAGCGAGCCCTGCCCGAAGAGGTCCAGGTCCGGGGCGTAGGGGTGGTCCGCGGAGAGGAAGCGCTCCCCCTTGCGCGTAAAGCCGTGCCACCGCCCGTCCAGCCGCGCCATCCCGCGCTCCGCGGCCGCCTTCAAGAGCCGCGCGCGCAGCACCCTGGCATCCAGCCGCCCGTG
>VGRA01000255.1 GCA_016875515.1 Deltaproteobacteria bacterium
CCCCTGCATTGCAGTACGCCCCCGGCTTGCAGTCTTGGTCCCGCGTGCACACCCCGCAAGCCCCCGCCCCGCCGCAGAACCCGAACCCGCACTCCGACTCCGGGTCCATGCCCGCCGGGACCGGAGTGCAGGCCCCGGTCGCCGCGCCCAGGTTGCAGGCCTCGCACTCGCCGCCGCACGCCGCGTCACAGCACACCCCGTCCGCGCACAGTCCGCTGGCGCAATGCCCGTCCACGCCGTCGCACGGCGTCCCGTTGGGCAGCAGGTCCACGCAGAGGGCCGCCGCCGTGACGCAGTACAGGCCGGGCCCGCACTCCTGGTCCACGTTGCAGCTGGTGCTGCCCACGGGCGCACAGGCCTCCTGCACCCCGGGAATGTCCCGGCGGCCGGTGCAGACGGAATTGTTCGCCGCGCAGTCACCGTCCGGGTCCGTCCCCGCGGCAGCAGGGAAACAGGCCCCCGCGAAGCCGGGCAGGTTGCACTGCTCGCACGTCCCATCACACGCCCCTCCACAACAGACGCCGTCTACGCAGAAGCCGCTGTCGCAGTCGGATGCGTCGCCACAGGCCGCACCGGCCTGGAACTTCGCCACGCAGGTGTTCGTGGCGGCGTCGCACCGGGAGTCCGGCTTGCACCCCGTCCCCGACGCGCCGTCACACGCGCTGGCGCACGCGCCCACCTGTCCGTCACAGAAGTACCGGCCGCACGTCCCGTCCACGTCCGTCAGCGCTTCCGCCGGCGTGCACGTGCCCTCGGCGCCCTCAGCGTTGCAGGCCTCGCAGGCGCCGCCGCACGCCACGCCACAACACACCCCGTCCACGCAGTGGCCTACCCCGTCCGAGGCACCTTGCTCGGAGCACTGCGCGGAACGCTGGCAGGAGGCGCCGGCCGGCAGCTTGTCCACGCACTGCCCCGCCACGCACGCGCGCCCCGTCTCGCACTCGGCCTCCGTCACGCAGGAGGAGGGACAGGCGCTCGAGCTCCCGTTGCAGGCGAACGGGGCGCAGGAAGGTGCCCCCGGCCCCGCCGCGGGAGAGCAGGTCCCCAGCTTGCCCGGGACGGCGCAGGAGTCGCACGCCCCGTTGCACGACTCGCGGCAGCACACCCCGTCCACGCAGACGGCGCTCGCGCACTCGCCCTCGCGCGTGCAAGCCGCGCCCGCGGAAAGCTTCGAGCGACAGCTGCCCGCCACGCATGCGTAGCCGGACTTGCAGTCCGCGTCCTCGCCGCACCCCGCCAGGCAGGCCGACGCGCCGTCGCACCAGGTCACGCCGCATTCGCCCGAGGGATCCTTCCCGCCCGGCACGGGCGTGCACGTCCCCACGGCACCTGCCACCACGCAGGATTCGCAGCGCCCCGCGCAGGAAGTCTCGCAGCACACCCCGTCTGCGCAGAAACCGGAGTCACACTGGTCTGCCCGCTGGCACGCGCCCCCCACCGCCAACTTCCCCGCACAAGCCCCCTGGACGCACGCCATGCCCGGCTTGCACTCGGAGGACTGGGCGCAGGAGGGGTCACACGCAGGCGCGGTCCCGCTGCAGTAGGCCGCCCCGCACTCCCCGGCCGGATCCGCCCCCGCCGGGATGTTCCGGCACTGGCCCTTCGCGCCGGCGGTGTCGCACGCCACGCACGTCCCGGTGCAGGCACCGTCACAACAGACGCCGTCTGCACACGTGCCGCTGGCGCAGTGCGCCGGGGTTCCGTCACAGGCGGCCCCCAGCGCGTACTTCTCCACGCAGGTGCCACCGCCGCAGAAGGTCCCGGCGGCGCACTCGCCATCCTGCGTGCAGCTGCCCCCGCCGGGAGGCGCGCACGAGGACTGGCCGCTGCACGTTGCCCCGGGGCAGTTTCCCTCGGGATCGGTGCCGGCAGCGTACGCGGTGCACGTCCCTGCCTTGCCCGGCAGCGCGCAGGACTCGCACGTCCCGGTGCACGCATTGCTGCAGCACACCCCGTCCGCGCACTGGCCGGATTGGCACTCCTGCGCCGAGCCGCACGCGTCTCCGGGCTGTCCCGGCGAGACACAGGACCCGCCGACACACCGGGACCCCAGCTTGCAGTCCGTGTCGAGGGCGCAGGTGGTGGCGCACCCAGCCGTGGCGCACTCGTACAGGCCGCACTCCGAGGCCGGATCCGTTCCGACAGGCAGGTCCACGCACGTCCCGCCCGCCCCGGTGCACGCCTGGCAGGCCCCCGCGCACGCGCCGGTGCAGCACACGCCGTCCACGCAGAACCCGGACTGGCACTCCGCCCCCGCGCTGCAGGAAGTCCCCGCCGCCTTGAGACAGGCGCCCGCGCCGTTGCACGTGGTGGCCCCCGGGCACTCGTCCGCGGGATCCGCCCCGGCAGGCAGGGCGCTGCACGTCCCCGGCGTCCCGGCGTTGCACGCCCGGCACGTCCCGGTGCAGTCCGATCCGCAGCACACTCCGTCCACGCACTGTCCCGCCGCGCACTGTGCCGTCCGGGCACACCCTGCCCCGAGCCCCAGCTTCTGCACGCACGCCCCGCCCACGCACGCGAGCCCCGCGGCGCAGTCGGCCTCGGTGGTGCACGAGGACGGGCATGCGGCCTGGGAGCCGTTGCAGGCGTAGGGCGCGCACGTGGGCACCCCCGCGGACTGCGCCGGCGTGGCCTTGCACACGCCGACGCTGCCGGGCAGCGCACACGCGTCACACGGGCCGCCGCAGGCGGTGTCACAGCACACGCCGTCCACGCACTGGGTGCTGGCGCACTCGCCGTCCCGTGCACAGGCAGCGCCGTTGGCGGACAGCTGCCGGCAGGTGCCCGCCACGCAGGCGAAGCCCCCCTTGCAGTCCGCGTCCGCCCCGCAGCTCCCGAGGCACGCCGCGGCCGAGCCGCTGCAGTAGGTCGCGCCGCACTCGGACGCGGGATCGGTCCCGGGGGGGAGGGGCGAGCAGGCCCCCAGCTTGCCGGACACCGCGCAGGACTCGCAGGCACCTCCACACGCCCCGTCGCAACAGGTCCCGTCCACGCACTGGCCGCTCAGGCAGTGCGAGGCAACGCTGCAGGCGGTGCCGTTCGCCAACTTGCCATCGCACGTCCCGCCCACGCACGACGTCCCGGGCTTGCACGCCGCGCCGCCCGCACAGGCAGTGGCACAGGCGCGGTTGCCGCCGCAGAAGGCCGCCCCGCACTCGCCCGCGGGATCCGTCCCTGACGCCAGCGCAGCGCAGGTCCCCTCCTTGCCCGGCACGTTGCACGCCTCACATGTCCCCGCGCAGGCGCTGCCGCAGCACACCCCGTCCACGCAGTGACCCGATCCGCACTCTATGCCGGCGGCACACGCCTGCCCGTCGTCCCGCTGGACGAGGCACCGACCCTGGACGCACGACAGCCCCGCCTTGCAGTCCGCCCGGACGGCGCACTGGGCTGCGCAGGCCCCTCCCGCGGCGCACCAGAGCCCCCCGCAGTCGCCGTCCGGATCCGTGCCCGCGGGCGCTTCCAGGCACGTCCCCTCGCTCCCCGCGGCATTGCAATGCTGGCACGTCCCGCTGCACGCGCCGTCGCAGCACACCCCGTCCGCGCAGAAGCCGGCCTGGCACTGCGCCCCGAAGCCGCAGGGCGCGCCGGCCGCCTGCGCTCCCACGCAGCTCCCTGCCATGCAATTCAGCCCCGGCTTGCATCCGAGCGCGCTGCAGTCGGCGTTACACGACGGGCTGCCGCTGCACCAGCCCCCTCCGCACTCGGCCTCCGGGTCTGCTCCCGCTGCATGCGCAGTACAGGTCCCCGCCGTCCCCGGCAGGTTGCAGGCCACGCAGCTCCCGTCGCACGCGGACCCGCAACACACCCCGTCCGCGCAGTGACCCGAGCCGCACTGGGCATCCGCCGCGCAGGACTCGCCCAGGGCACGCTGCGCAGTGCATTGACCGCCCGCGCACCCGAAGCCCGCCGCGCAGTCTGCGGCGCCCGTGCAGGACTCCCCGCATGCAGCGCTCCCGGCGCACACGTAGGGCGCGCACGAGGGCAGGCCCGCGCTCCCCGCCGGCGCAGGAGAGCAGGTCCCCGTCAGCCCCGGGAGGTCGCACCGGTCACACGCCCCGTCACACCGCGCGCTGCAGCAGACCCCGTCCACGCAGTGGCCGGAGACACACGCGAGCCCCGTCGTGCAAGCGCTTCCGTTCGGCCCCGGCGCCACGCAGGCGCCGCTCACGCACTTCGCCCCGGCCTGGCAGTCCCCCGCGGAGGCGCAAGCGACCAGGCACGTCCCCTGCGCGCCGCAGCGGTACGTCCCGCAGCCCGGCTCGGCATTGCCCTCCGAGACCGGCCCGCACCGCCCCGGGACAATGCCCGTGCAACTCTGGCAGTCCCCGGTGCACGCCCCCTCGCAGCAGACGCCGTCAGCGCAGAAACCGGAGGCGCACTCGGCCCCGTCCCCGCACCCCTGTCCAAGCCCCTTGCTGCCACCGGCCGGCACGCACGCGCCGCCGTCCAGCACCTGGCCCGCTGGACACGCCAGGCCGGCATCGCCCCCCGTCCCGGCGTCCGGTCCGGTGGGGGTCCCCGCATCCGTGCAGCCGCTCCCGGTGCACGGCAGCGGCTCACAGCTCCCCGCGCGGCACCGCTCCGCTTGGCCGCACGACACCCCCACGCACGCCAACTCCGTGCACCGCTCGGACTCGCACACCTGCCCGTCCGCGCAGGCCGCAGCGGCGCAGTCCCGGGCGAAGCAGTTCCCCGCCACGCAGGTGGCAGCCGTTCCGCAGGACACCCCTACGCACCGTGCGTCCACGCACCGGTTCGAGGAACAGACCTCTTCCGGGGAGCAGGGTTCGCCCGGGCACGTCCGCGCGTAGCAGGTGCCCTTCAGGCAGAGGCTGCCGGTGGCACACGTCCCCGAGCACGCGGCCCCGGGTCCGGGCAACTCGGCGTCCGGCGGCGGCGGATCCTTCCGGTCGGTGCATGCCGCGGACAGCGCAAGACACAGCACCCAGGGTCGCCACGAACGCAGCTTCATTCCGTGAAGTTTCGCGGCCTTTGCCG
>VGRA01000256.1 GCA_016875515.1 Deltaproteobacteria bacterium
CTGCGCGACGGGCAGTTCCGCGTGCAGATGGCCACCTTCGGCGCGCTGCAGGACCTGGGAGACCGGCGGGCGCTGGGGGCGCTGGAGTCCACGCCCTTCCAGGACGGGCGGGCGCGCCGGGCAGCGAAGGAGGCCGCGCGCGCGCTGCGGGCCGCCGAGCCCGGGGCGAAGGAACTGGCGGCGCTGCGCGAGGAGGTGGACGCGCTCAAGGCGGAAGGGAAGGCGCTCAAGGCCCAGCTCGAGGCGCTGTCCTCGAGGCGGAGACAGGGCTGAGGCGGCGCATGCGGGCGCTGCTCGGTTTGCTGGCCGCGCGCCTGCGGCGCCGCAAGCGCGCGCTGGCCGGCATCGTCCTGCTGTCGGTGGCGGCCTCCACCCTGGTGTGGAAGCTGGACTGGGGCGGGCTGCAGGACGAGGAGCGCACCGAGTTCGACGCGGGGTTGGTGGCCTTCACGCAGCGGCCGCTGCAGCCCGGCAGGCCGCCCACGTGGCGTCGGGCACTTCGGAAGCTGGTGGCCCCGCTGCAGCACGCCCCGGAGCGCAGCCGGGACGTGGTGGTGGTGACGCTGGACGACAAGACGCTGAAGGCCATTGCCGCCTCGCTCCCGCTGCGGCAGCGCTACGGCAACTGGCCCTACGCCCGCACGCTGTGGCCGGAAGTGAACGACCGGCTCTTTGCGCTCGGCGCTCGGGCGGTGGTGCTGGACTTCGTCTTCCGGGAGCCGGACGCGGAGAACCCGGCGGACGACCTGTCCTTCGCGGACCGGCTCGCCACCTCCGGGCAGCCCGTCTTCCTGGGCGTGGACACCACGGAGGCGGAGGCGCCCGCCCTGCCGAAGGTAGAGCCCGTGAACCGGCTGCCCGCCCTCCGTCTCCCGGTGCCGCGCCCTCCGCCCGCAGACGAGGAGGACCCATTCGCGGAGAAGGCGGCACCGTTCGTGCTCCCGCCGGAGGAGGTGGCGCGCGCGCTGGCCGTCCCGGTGGCGCTGGAAGGCGGCGCGGTCGTGGCCCCCCTGAGGGCGGGCCGGCGGGACGAGCACGTGCTGGCGCCGCTGCCGGAGTTTCTTCACGGCGGACCCGGCTTCGGGCTGGTGCGCCCGGAGGCGGACCCGGACGGGAAGATGCGCCGCGCGCGGCTGCTCTACACGGATGGCCAGAACACCTACCCCAGCCTCGCGCTCGCCGCCGTGATGGACCTGTGGGGCGCGGAGAAGGTGGTGCTGTCCCCCGGGCGGCTGCAGGTGGGGACGCACACGGTGCACCTCAACGCAGACGGAGAGGGGGAGCTGCCCTTCCTCGGTCGCTTCCAGGACCGCTTCGCCCTGGTGCCCCTGGTGGACGTGCTGCAGCTGGACGTGGCGTAGGCGGACGCGGAGACGCGCCGGCTGTTCGAGGGGCGCGTGGTGGTGGTGGGCGGGACGTCGCTTGGGGTGGGAGACCAGAAGGCCACGCCCTTCCAGCCGCTCGTGCCCGGCGTGGTGAAGCAGGCCACGGAGGTGGAGGCGCTGCTCACGGACGGCTTCATCCGGGAGGTGCCATTCCCCGTCTCCTTCGCGGTGGCGCTGCTGCTCGCGGTCTTCTCCGCGCTGCTGGTGACGGTGGCGGGCCGCACCTGGGTGGAGGTGCTGTGGCCGGTGGCGCTCTTCGCCGGGTTCCACCTCTTGACGGGGGCGCTGGGGGTCTACACGCGGTGGCACCTGCTCTCCGTCTACCCGGCGCTCGCCGGGACGCTGGCGGCGCTGGGTGCCACGGCGCTGAACCACCTGCTCGCCAACCGGCAGGCGCGCCTGGCCGAGGACATCCTCGGGCGGTACATGGAGCCGCAGCTGGTGAAGCTGATGGTGGCTCAGGGGAAGGTGCCCACGCTGGGAGGCGAGAACCGGGAGCTCACCGCCTTCTTCAGCGACATCCGCGGCTTCTCCACCTTCACCGAGCGCTGGCGGGACGATCCGCAGAAGCTGGTGAAGTTCCTCAACCAGTACCTGACGCGCGTGACGACGGTGCTGTTCGCGCACCAGGGGTGCGTGGACAAGTACATCGGGGACGCGGTGGTGGGGCTCTTCGGCGCCCCCTTCCCGGACCCCGCCCACGCGCGGCACGCCTGCGAGGCGGCGCTCGCGGCGAAGGCGGAGGTGGAGAAGATGCGCGAGGAGTTCCGCGCGCAGGGGCTCCCGGACGTCTACACCCGCATCGGGCTCAACTCGGACGTGATGTTCGTGGGCAACTTCGGCAGCGAGCAGGTGTTCGACTACACGGCCATGGGGGACGGGATGAACCTGGCCGCACGGCTGGAGGGGGCGAACAAGGCCTTCGGCACCGTGGTGATGCTGGGCGAGAAAACCTACCGGCTGGCGCAGGACTTCATCGAGGCGCGGGAGCTGGACCGTGTGCGCGTGGCCGGCAAGGCGCAGCCGGTGGCGGTGTACGAGTTGGTGGCGCTGAAGGGTCAGCTGACGGAGGCGCAGCGGCAGGTGCTGGCTGCCTACGCGGAGGGGCTGGCGGCGTACCGGGCGCGGGACGCGGCCGGGGCCCGCGCGGCGCTGGACCGGGTCCTGGCAGCGTCACCCGGGGACGGCCCCGCGCTCGCGTTGAAGGAGCGCTGTGAGAGGCTGGCGCAGCTGCCCCCGGACGCCCCCTTCGAGGCGGTGTCGAACCTGGAGAAATGAAGATGGATGCCTCGCGCTGGCTGCTGCTGTCCCTGTCGCTGTGGGCCTGCCGGGCTCAGGCGCTGAAGACGGACGACATCGTCTACGTGAAGGCTCGCAACACCAAGCTGCTGCTCGCGCCCACCGCCAGCGCAGAGGTGAAGGCGGTCCTTCGCGTGGGGGACGTGCTGCAGTGGAAGGCGAAGGAGCCCAACGGCTTCCACGCGGTCCGCCTGCCCGGCAAAGACACCGTCTACTTCGTCTACGGGGCCAACCTGTCGTTGAAGGCGCCCACGCAGGAAAAGTGGGCGTCCAGCGGCACCACCGTGGACACGTAGGGGTTCGCCTCGTCCGGGGCCGCAACCAAGGGACTGTCCGAGGGGGCGTTCCAGCTGGCGGCGAATGATGCGCAGTTGGAGAAGGCGGCAAAGGATCTGCTCGCACTGGAGGCGCTGCAGGCGGAGGTGACGGACGTGGAGGTGGACGCCCACCTGCGCCAGGCGAAGCTCGCCGTGGAGCCCGCGCCATGACGCGGCGCATGCTGGTGGCGTGCGTCGGTGGCAGCAGGTGGACTGCTCTGCAGCGGGTGCCTCGCCAGCGTCCACGAAGCGCTCGCGCACATCAGCGAGACGCTTTCGCGGGACATGACCCGCGCGCTCTCACCGCTTGAGGAGTTCGAGCGCCGCAACAAGCAGTGCGGTGCCCTCCGGGCGGAGACGGTGTCCATCACCGAGGAGAAGGCGCTCGGGGATGCCATGGGGGTGAAGGTGACGGCGGCCAAGGGCGGCCTGGCGCTCACCTACACGCAGGCACCGGGGACATGGTTGGAGGGGCCCGTGTCCCTGGCCTCGCCGGACGCGGTCAACGCCCGGGCGCGCACGGTGGCCCTGGTGGGCGCGGGGCTGGCGCGGCACGGCGGGCGCCCGGAGCTGCCGTGGCGCTTCGGCGTGCTCGCGTCGGACGAGGTGAACGCCGTCTCCACGCCGGGTGGCCTGGTGTTGGTGACGCGCGGCGCGCTGGACGCAGTGAAGAGCGAGGACGCGCTCGCCGGCATCCTCGCGCACGAGGTGGCGCACGTGGTGCTGCGCCACGCGCTGGAGCGCTACGCCACGGAGAAGCGCCACGCCTGCTACGGCGAGCTCTTCGCGGGGAACCTCGTGCGGGACATGGTGCCCCCGGATGACGTCACGCCCGAGGGGCTCGAGGCGGCACGCCGCCTGTTCGGGGACGACGTGGCGCGCGCCCTGTCCGAGGGGACGGAACCCGACCTCAACGACGGCAAGCGCCGCGGGCTGCTGGACGCGCTGTCCACGAAGACGGTGGAGGCCCTCTATGCGCGCGGGTTGGACCAGCCCGCCGAGCTGGCCGCTGACGCGCTCGCGCTGGACCTGCTGCTCGACTCGGGCTACCGGCCGCAGGAGTTCATCCAGTTCGTGGGCGGGCTGCCGGACAAGGGGGCCTTCTTCGCCCACCACCCGGCCCCACAGGACCGGGTGCGCGAAATGACGCAGCACCTCGCCAGGCGGCGCACGGAGGCCGACCCGTTCCGGCCCGGGCCCCGGACGAAGCCCGTGCCGCTCGCCGGGACGTTGGCACCGGCAAGGAAGTAGGGACGCCTCAGCGCGCCACGGCCTGGGCCAGCGCGCGGTGGACGGCCTCCAGCGCGCGGCGGGCCTCGAGCAGCTCGGCGCGCTCGTGGGTGAGCTCGGACACCTGGCGTGCCAGCGTGTCGCGCTCCAGCTGGAGCGTCTCCAGCGTGCGGCGGAGGGAGGCGGCCGCGGTGTGGGCGGCATCCAGCTCGATGGCGAGCTTCTCCTCCTCCTCCAGGCTCTCGGCGAGCTTGGCGTCCCGCGCGGAGATTTCGCCGTGCAGCGCCTCGCGCTCCTTGGCGGCGGCGTCCAGCGACTGGCGGGACTCCTGCAGCTTGAGCAGCGCCTCGTTGCGCTCGCCCTCCAGCGCGGACAGCTCCCCTTCCAGGTCCGAGATGAGGCGTGCGCGCGTCTCCATCTCCTGCGCGAGGCGGCGGGCCTCCTCCATCCGGGCGCGGGCCTCCTCGGTGGCCTTCTCGGAGGCGCGGCGGGCGGCCTCCAGGTCCTGCGTCAGGGAGAGGTTGAGGGACTTGAGGCGGGACACTTCGTGCTGCAGCCCGGAGATGCGCTCCACCGCGCGCAGGCCGGTCTCCGCCACGGTGGCCGGCAGCGGCTCGGGGCGCGGGTTCTCCCGCACGGACTTGAGCCGCTCCTTCAGCCGCTCGCGGCGCAGCTCCGCGGGGAGTTCCGGCTCGGCGGCCTGCACCTCGCGCACCGGGTGCGGGACTTCCACCTGGGCGAAGGGAGCGGCAACCGCCGGCGC
>VGRA01000257.1 GCA_016875515.1 Deltaproteobacteria bacterium
GCCCCCGCAGCTCACCACCGCGGCCACGCGCACGGTGGCGAGCCGCGCCACGCTCTCGCTGCTCGCCCAGGCCACGGACGCAGACGGGGACGCCGTGGCGTTCCAGTGGACGCAGCTGTCCGGCCCGGCCGTGGCGCTCATGGGGGCGGACACCGCGGGCCCGTCCCTCACGGCCCCCAGCGTGACGGTGCCCACACCCCTGCGGCTCCAGGTGACGGCCTCGGCGAACGGCCTCTCCGCGCAGGCGCAGGTGGAGGTGACGGTGCAGGCAGAGGGGACGCCCGTGGCGGACGCGGGGCCAGACGTGACGGTGCCGGGGCGCTCGCCGGTGCTGCTGCGCGGCACGGGCAGCGTGCCGGACGGGAGCGCGGTGTCGTTCTCCTGGACGCAGCTGGCCGGGACCGGGGTGACGCTCTCGGGGGCAGACACGGCCACGCCGTCCTTCACCGGCCCGGACCTGAAGCAGGCGGCGCTGCTCCGCTTCCGGCTCGAGGTGTCTGCGCACGGGGTGTCCGCCGAGGACACCGTGGAGGTGAACGTCCTTGCAGACGGCGCGCCGGTGGTGTCCGCGGGGCCGGACCAGGACGTGCCCTCCGGCATGCGGGTGACGCTGGCGGCGGCCGGGAGCGACCCCGAGGGGGACGCGCTGTCCTACGCGTGGGCGCAGGTGTCCGGGGCCCCGGTGGCGCTCTCCGGTGCGCAGTCTGCCGTGGCCGCGTTCGACGTCCCGGCGGACCTGGGCGGCGCGCCGCAGGCCGAGTGGGTGTTCGAGGTGCAGGCGAGCGCCAACGGCCTCGCCAGTGCGCCGGCGCAGGTGCGCGTGCGGGCGCAGCAGGTCAACCGGGTCCCGGTGGTGATGGGCCCCAACACGGTGACGGCAGACGAGCGCAGCCTCGTGCAGCTGGACGCCTCGGCCATCGACCCGGACGGGGACGCGCTCACGTGGGCGTGGCAGCAGGTGGGCGGCCCCGCGGTGGCGCTCACCGGGCAGGACTCGCCGCGCGTGCAATTCCTGGTGCCCGAGGTGGCCTCGGACCTGGTGCTGGCCTTCTCGGTGGTGGCCTCGGACGCGGCCGGCGCCGGGGGGCGGGCCGAGGCCCGCGTGGAGGTGCGCAACGTCAACCGCGCGCCGGAGGCCGTGATCGCGGGGCCAGTGGAGGTGGCGTCTGGGGCAGCGGTGACGCTGAACGGCGCGGGCTCGGTGGACCCGGACCGGGACGCGGTGACGTGGGCGTGGACGCAGGTGTCCGGCCCTGCCGTGGCGCTCTCGGACCCGGCGTTGCCGGTGCAGGTGTTCCCTGCGCCGGTGGTGACGGAGCAGACCACGCTGGTGTGGGAGCTGGCGGTGACCGACGGGGAGGGGGCCACCTCCCGCGCACAGCACACGGTGCGCGTGCTCGCGCCGCCCGTGCCGGAGCCGGAGCCGCAACCGGCGCCCAGACCGAGGTCCGGCTGCGGGTGCGGGGCCGTGGGCGCGGATGCACCGCTCAGCTGGGGGGTGTGGCTCGCGGCGGCTGCGTGGGCAGGTCGGAGAAGGGGGACCGAGTGGCCGTGAACGCGGCGGTGGCCGCGTTGATCCTGCGCGTTCCCGTGGGCGACCTCGTCCGTTGTCACGAGCCGTTGCCCCACCTGTACGTGTGCGTGGTGCGGGACGGGGAGAAGCAGGTGCTCGTGCGCGGGATGGGGGACGCGCAGGGGCGCTGGAAGGAGCGGGGATTGCCCCTGCTCCGGCGGTGGCTGGACCGGGTGAAGATCCATGAACTCGGTGCGCAGTGGACTGCCCAGTCCGCGACGGACCTGCTGGAGGCGACGTCCGCGTGGCCCCCGGGGTTCGAGCACGTGCCTCCGGACCCCCAGTCGGGACCCGAGCCGCGCGGCGGGGTGAGTGCCCGTCCGTTCTCGCTCTGGCTGGTGCGTTCCGGTGCGGCGGTGGACCCTTCCGCCGCGGCGCATGCACCGGAGGGCCCGCCCCTGCCGTCCCCCGTCCCCGGGCCCTCGGGGGCGCCTGGGCCGCGGCCCGTTTCCCGTGCAACGCTCGAGCGGGACGTCGAAGGTGGGTGGCGCTGGCGCGTGGAGACGGCGTGGCCCGCCGAGCCGTCAACGTGGCAGCTGGTGGGGCGCCTGGCGTTCTAGGAGCGCGTCCCGGCCTGCGCGCGCAGGCCTCCTCGCCACGCCAGGAGCGCAACGGCCAGCGCGGCCACGGCAATGCCGGGAAGCCCGGTGATGCCCGCGGTGGGATCGTTTCCCCCGCGGACGAAGAGCAGCGCCATGCCCCCGCAGGCGTTGAGGGTGCCATGGGCAATGGCCGGCGCCACGGCGGAGCCCGTGCGCGCGCGGAGCAGGAAGAAGAGCGGGCCCATCAGGGTGCACCACGCGATCACCCACAGCGCCCCGAGCGCGGGGTGTTGCGGGTAGTTGTGGCCCATCAGCACGAGCGGCAGGTGCCGCGCGCCCCACAGGGCACCGATGCTCAGGGACGCCCGCCAGGGGCCGAGCGGCGCCCATGCCTCGTGCAGGTACCCGCGCCAGCCGTACTCCTCGCCGAAGGCCGCTGCCGCGTTCACGGTGGCGCCGGCGACGAGCGATTGTCCGGCGAACACGACCGGGAGGACCCAGCCCGGGAGGGCGGCGATCCGCGCGCGTCCCTGCTCCAGCGCCTCGGGCGGGAGGTTCCTGCCGAAGCGGTCCAGCAGCGAGCCCGGGTCCAAGTTCAAGGAGAGGCCCGGGAGCGCGAGCGAAACGCAGAGCGCGGCCGCGGTGTAGGCGAGCGGCGCGAACCGGGCGACGGCCCACCATGCATTCACGCGGAAGGCGCCCGTGGGTTCGAGCCCACGCTGGCCCTCGGCCCTGCGCGCGGCCACGGCGCCAAGCAGCGGGCCGAACATGTACGCGACGGAGAGCGCGAGGGCTGAACGAGGGGTCTCGAGTCCTGCAGCGCAAAGCGCGAACAGGATGCCGCCCAGCGCCCACGACCAACCGAAGGCAACGAGGACGCAGCGGCGCACGGGGGACATGGTGGGGAGTGAGAATGCCCCTTCGACCGTCTCCCCGCTCGACAAATCCGGCCGCCGCGTAGTCTGGTCCCGCCCCCCATGTGGTCCCGGCTGTTCCCCAACCCTGATGCGGCGCGCGCGGCGGCGCGGTGGGCGCTCGTCGCGCTCGCGGTCCACCTGTTCGCCGCGGTGCGCTCCCTGGGCTGGAACCACCTGGACGAGCACTTCCAGGTGCTCGAGTTCGCCAACGCCATGCTGGGGCGCACCCCGCGGGAGGTGCTGGCGTGGGAGTACCCGGCGCAGATGCGGCCGGCGCTCCAGCCCGCGGTCTACGCGCTGGTGGCCAGGGCGTGGCTCTGGCTCGGCGTGGACAGCCCCTTCACGTGGGCCACCAGCTTCCGGGTGATCTCCGCGCTGCTGTCCTGGTCCGCGCTGGTGGCGCTGGCGTTGGCGGCCACGCGCGGCTTCGCGGGACGTGCCGTGGCCGGCTGGGTCTGGCCCACGTTCGCCCTGACGTGGTTCCTGCCCTACCTGCACGCGCGCACCTCCTCCGAGAACGTCTCGGCGGCGCTGGCGGTGTTGGGGATCGCCTGGCTCTGGTGGCGCCTGGGACCCGGGCTGGAGCGGGAAGGGGAGCGCGCGTTGCCGCTGCCGGATGCGCTCGGCGTGGGGCTGTTGCTGGGGCTGGCGTTCGAGGTCCGCTACCAGGCCGGCGTCATGGTGGCGGGTGTGGGGCTGTGGGCGCTGCTTGTGCGCCGCGTCCGGCCGCTGGCGCTCGCGGGGCTGGCGGCAGGGTTGCTTGCCGCCCTGGCCGCCGGGACCGCCGTGGACCGCTGGTTCTACGGGCAGTGGGTCTTCGCCCCCTGGAACTACCTGCGCATCAACGTCTTCGAGCACAAGGCGGCGAGCTTCGGCGTGTCCCCGTGGTGGATGTACTTCCCGAAGATCATCGAGCGGGCGGGGCCGCCCTACAGCGTGGCCCTGGCGGCGGGCACGGCGTGGGCCTGGTTCCGTCACCCGCGCTCGCTGCTCACCTGGACCACGGCCCCCTTCCTGCTGGTGCACTGCGCGCTCTCGCACAAGGAGATGCGCTTCTTGTACCCCATGGTGGTGCCGTGCCTCGTGCTGGCTGCGGACAGCGTGGAGGGCTGGCGGAACCGCGTCCCGGAGCGCTGGCGTGCGCGCGGAGGCACGCGCGACCTGCTGCGGCTGCTGCTGGTGGCGGACGTGGCGCTGCTCGCCGTGGCCGCGTCCCGCAGCGCACAGCCCCTGGCCGAGCTGCACGAGCACCTGTACACCTCCCGGCGCGATCACCCGGTCGTGTACTTCACCGGGCTGAACCCGAAGGACCTCTCGGGGAACCTGCCCTTCGTCTACTACTGGCCTCCCGGGATGGAGGCGCGCAGGTGGGAGCCCTCCGTCACGGAGGCCGAGCTCGTGGTGGTGGCGACGCAGTTCGAGCCCCCGGCGCCGCTGCTCGCGGCGGGCTACGCGTGCGAGGCTGGCTTCCAGACACTGCCTTCGTGGCTGCGCCGGTTCGACTTCAACAACTGGGTGAAGCGGGCCGGGGTGTGGTCCGAGTTCCGCTGCCGGCGCTGAGTCAGCAGTCGCCCGCGCCCAGGACACGGCGGGTCTGCTCGCACGGGCGGCAGCCCTCACGCTCCGCGGCAGCCAGCAGCGCGGCGGCGTCCTCGAGGAACCCGCTGACCGGGTCACCAGCGCTTGGGAAGGTTGGGGGGCGAGCAGAAGAAGCTCGTGAGGGTGAACTCCCCTCGTAGTAGCCCACGCACCAGGCCAGTCCCTGGTGCATGAACGCCTTACCGTATGTGGGAACGTTCAAGCAGCTCCGGAGGGCCTTCTGTGCTGAGTGGCTGGAAGACAGGCGGCCCGACGTGTCCAGCACGATGACGTCCATCAAGAGTCCACCCTCGTAGGTGGCGGTCACCTTCCAGCGCTTCAAGTCGTACCAGCCGATCGTGCGCGGTCCGTCGGCGCGGT
>VGRA01000258.1 GCA_016875515.1 Deltaproteobacteria bacterium
GCGCCATCACCGTCCCCACCAGTGCCAGCAGGATGGTCCCGAGCGAGAGGTACACCAGCCGGTCCGCGAGCGTGACGCAGCTGGTGTCCGGCACCTGGTTGTTGATGGCCACCGTGACGGCAGACGCCGCGAAGAGCGCCCCGGCGGAGACGGAGACGCGGGGGCTGGCGTCCCTGTGGCGGATGAAGGCGCTGCACCAGGAGACGAGCGTGGCCACGAACAGGCCGAAGAAGAGCTTGAGGAACCGCCCCCAGCCCGTGCGCTGCAGGTCCAGGGCGAACTCGTACCGGGAGTAGGGGGAGCTGGCCCCCTTGGCGAGCGAGGTATCCCCGTCGTTGGAGGCGTACCCGTGGGTGGTCACCTGGTGCGCGTGGCCCGCCACCTTGAAGCCGGCGAGCAGCAGGTCCGGGTCCACGCCTTCGTTCTCCGCGTCTGCCACGAAGACGGCCTGCTCGGCCTCCTGGTCCGCGTCCTCCACCTGGATGAGCAGCCGGTGGTCATCCAGCGGGAAGTGGTGGAGGTCCCACCCGTGCTGCAGACCGGCGTTGACGCGCACCGCCTGGTACGTCTCGCCGTCGGGCAGCGCCTTCTTCAGCACTGTGCCGCGGGACAACACGCGGCCCCCCACCAACTCGAAGCTGTCCACGGGCGAGAGCCCCTCGCCGGTGAAGCGGAACCAGATCCAGAAGTCCGTCTAAAAGGAGCGGGCCTTGAGGTCCAGCGCGCTCAGTTGGTTCAGGTAGATGCCCACCTGGATGGGCCGGGGTGCGGCGGGCCCCTCCGCGCGGGCGAGGGGTGCGAGCAGCAGTGCCAGGATGAACAGGAAGCGGGCCATGGGGCCGGAGTGTGCCGCATCTGGGGCCGGCGGGAAGAAGGTCACCGCACCATGGCGGAGAACGCCCGGGCCGCGGGGGAGAGCGGGCGCCCCAGCTTGTGGATGACGGCCAGCCGCCGGTGGATGGAGAGGCCGCGCACCTCCAGCACGCGGACGCCCAGCTCCCGCCCCCTGCCCTCCACCCCCAGCTGGCTGACGAAGGCGAGCATGGAGGTGTGGCGCACCATCTCCAGGATGGCGGCGAAGGAGCGCAGCTCCATCTGCACCTTCATGGCCACGCCGGCCTCGCGCAGCGCGTCGTCGATGAGGCGGCGGATGGCGCTCTCGCTCTCGAAGCCCACGAGCCCCTGCCCCTGCAGGTCCGCGGCCTCCAGCCGCCGCCTGCGCGCCAGCGGATGGGACGGCGCGGCAATGAGCACCACCCGGTCCCGGCGCAGGGGGCGCACCTCCAGCTCTCGCGAGCGCGTGGGCAGCGTGACGATGCCCAGCTCCAGCCGCTCGGCCAGGACGTCCTCCTCCACCGCTCGGCTGCCCTCCTCCCGCACCTCGAAGCGGACCCCCGGGTACTGCCGGCCGAACTCGGCGATGGTGGTGGGCAGCACGAAGGAGACGGCCGCGGCGCCCCCTCCCAGCCGGACGATGCCCGCCTGCAGCTCCTCGCGGGCCCGCACCGCCTCGCGGAGCCGGCCGTAGCGCTCCACCAGCTGCCGTCCCTCCTCCGCCACCAGGCGCCCCGAATCGGTGAGCGCCGCGCCGCGCTTGCTCCGCTCCAGGAGCGGCGCCCCGAGGGTCTCCTCCAGCTGCTGCAGGCGGCGGGTCAGCGCAGGCTGGGTGATGGCGAGCGCGCGTGCGGCGCCGGTCACGGTCTTGTGCTGGGCCACGGCGAGCAGCGACTCGAGCAGGACGAGGTCCATGTCAGCCCTCCGCGGACGACGAGGGGTGCTCCAGCCGGTAGTCGTGCAGGCGGTCCAGGTCCAGCCCCCTGCCGCCGGGCCCCTCGACGAAGATGTCGGCGAAGGAGGCGCCGAACAGGACGGCGTCTGCGTCGTACGCCTTGCGCGCGTGGACCGCCTGCATCAGCGCCTCATCCGTCCCGGACACGGAGGCGATGGGGGAGGCGTTCGCACGGGCGAGCGACTCGGGCGTCTCGCCGTACAGCGGGCTGGACTCGTCCAGGGTGTGCAGCAAGGTCCAGGACAGGACGAACATCACGCTGCGGTCCCGCTGGAGGGGGAGGTCCACCACCCGTCGGTAGAAGAGCCCCTCCGCGGACAGCTCGTCCCGCAGCAGCACCACATGGGCGCTGGCCTCCATGATGCGGTTGCGCCGCTCATTCGCCAGGCGGACCATCCGCACGCGCTTCCCCTCCAGCCTGCCCACGAGGGCAGCGTTGGCAAAACGCACGCGCGCCGTGGGACGCCCGAACTTGGCGAAGACGAGCCCCGTGGTGATGGCCGTGGCCATCATCCCCCCGAAGGCCTCCACCACGACGAGCGCGTTGGCGAGCGTCCCGCGCGGCGTCATCACGCCGTAGCCGATGGTGGCCATGGTCTGGACGCTGAAGAAGAAGGCGTCCTCGAAGCTGCCCGGCCGGGCGCTGGAGATGGCGTCTCCCAGCGCCAGGTAGAGCCCCGCGAACAGCGCGTTGAACGCCACGAAACCGGCGAGCAGGAACGCGAACACGCCGGGCCACGTGGCGGTCATCAGGCGGTGGAACAGGTCCTCGAGCAGGCGGGGGCCCTCGCCCGTCCGGGCGAAGAGTTCGGGGCTGTCGAGGCGCGAGCGGCGCGGCGGGGCGTGCTGTTCGGGGGATAGACCGGGAGGGGGGCTCATCCATGCAACTCTTACATGGATTCCATAGGAACAATCCATCTTCCGGCATGACTGGGCCGGGCTAGAGTTTCCCACCGACATCCCAACCCCAAGGAGCCAACCCCATGTTGCAGGCCTACCGTGAGCAAGCCGCCAAGCGCGCCGAGCAGGGTATCCCCCCGCTCCCCCTCCACGCGCTGCAGGTGCCGGAGCTGGTGAAGCTGTTCTCCGCGCCGCCGAAGGGCGAGGAGGCCTTCCTGCTGGACCTGCTCTCCAACCGCGTGCCGGCGGGCGTGGACGATGCGGCAAAGGTGAAGGCGGAGTACCTGGCCGCGGTGGCGAAGGGGACGGAGAAGAGCCCGCTCTTGTCCCGGGTGAAGGCCACGGAGCTGCTCGGCACCATGCTGGGCGGCTTCAACGTGGCGCCCCTGGTGGACCTGCTGGACGACGCGGAGCTGGGGGCGGTGGCCGGCAAGCAGCTGTCGAAGACGCTGCTGGTCTTCACCGCGCTGGACGACGTGGCGGCCAAGGCGAAGGCGGGCAACGCCCACGCCAAGACGGTGCTGCAGTCCTGGGCGGACGCCGAGTGGTTCACCAGCCGGCCCAAGGTGCCGGAGGCCATCACCGTCACGGTGTTCAAGGTGACGGGCGAGACCAACACGGACGACCTGTCCCCGGCCACGGACGCCTGGTCCCGCCCGGACATCCCGCTGCACGCGCTCGCCATGCTGAAGAACCCGCGGGACGGCATCACCAGCGCCATCGCGCAGATCGAAGAGCTCAAGAAGAAGGGCCACCCGCTCGCCTGCGTGGGGGACGTGATGGGGACGGGCTCGTCGCGCAAGTCGGCCACCAACTCCGTGCTGTGGCACATGGGAGACGACATCCCGTTCGTGCCCAACAAGCGCGCGGGCGGCGTGGTGCTGGGCGGGAAGATTGCCCCCATCTTCTTCAACACCATGGAGGACTCAGGCGCGCTCCCGGTGGAGTGCGACGTGACGAAGCTGGCCATGGGGGACGTGGTGACGGTGCACCCCTACGCGGGGAAGGTCACCAACGAGAAGGGCGAGACGCTCTGCTCCTTCGAGCTGAAGACGCAGGTGCTGCTGGACGAGGTGCAGGCCGGCGGCCGCATCCCGCTCATCATTGGCCGCAGCGTCACGGACCGCGCGCGCAAGGTGCTGGGACTTCCGCCCAGCACGGTGTTCCGCCGCCCGGTGGCGCCGCCGGACACGGGCAAGGGCTTCACGATGGCGCAGAAGATCGTCGGCCAGGCGTGCGGGGTGAAGGGCATCCGGCCAGGCACCTACTGCGAGCCGGTCACGGCCACGGTGGGCTCGCAGGACACCACCGGCCCCATGACGCGGGACGAGCTCAAGGAACTGGCCTGCCTGAAGTTCTCCGCGGACCTGGTGATGCAGTCGTTCTGCCACACCGCGGCGTACCCGAAGAAGGTGGACATCGAGACGCAGAAGACGCTGCCGGACTTCATCCAGCAGCGCGGCGGCATCTCGCTGCGGGCAGGCGACGGCATCATCCACTCGTGGCTCAACCGCATGCTCCTGCCGGACCAGGTGGGCACGGGCGGTGACTCGCACACGCGCTTCCCGCTGGGCATCTCCTTCCCGGCCGGGTCGGGGCTCGTGGCCTTCGCGGCGGCGCTGGGCATCATGCCGCTGGACATGCCGGAGTCCGTGCTGGTGCGCTTCAGGGGCGCGCTGCAGCCGGGCGTCACGCTGCGGGACCTGGTGAACGCCATCCCGTGGGCAGCGCTCCAGACGGGCGACCTGACGGTGGCCAAGAAGGGCAAGAAGAACGTATTCAACGGGCGCATCATCGAAATTGAAGGCCTTCCCAACCTGACGGTGGAGCAGGCGTTCGAGCTGTCGGACGCCACGGCGGAGCGGTCCGCGGCCGGCTGCACCATCCGGCTGTCCAAGGAGACCATTGGCGAGTACCTGCGCTCCAACATCGTCCTCCTGCGGGCCATGGTTGCCGACGGCTACGGGGACGCCGCTGCGCTGGAGCGGCGGGCGAAGAAGATGGAGGAGTGGCTGGCCAATCCGGTGCTGCTCGAGCCGGACGCGGACGCGGAGTACGCGAAGGTGTTCGAGATCGACTTGGACACCATCCGGGAGCCGCTGCTCGCCTGCCCGAACGATCCGGACGACATCAAGAAGCTGTCCGAGGTGGCGGACACGAAGATCGACGAGGTCTTCATCGGCTCGTGCATGACCAACATCGGCCACTTCCGGGCCGCGGGGACGCTGTTGCAGAAGTTCGGTCAGCCGGTGCCCACGCGGCTCTGGATGGCGCCGCCCACGCGCATGGACCAGGACAA
>VGRA01000259.1 GCA_016875515.1 Deltaproteobacteria bacterium
CGTCCCGCTCGGGCTGGGCTCGCGCACCGGCGGCGCCCCCACCGCGGACGGCTCCCGCCCGCTCGAGTCGCTCACCCTCCGCTCGGCGCCGCCCTGGGGTGCGGCCTCGGTGGGACGCCCGGCCGTCTGGGTCCACGCCCTCTCCGTCAACCCGCAGGGGGCGCAGGCGGGACGCACCGCCGCGGGCGTCATCGTCGTGGACCGGGCCTCCGCCCGCCCCCGCCTGCCGGAGCAGCTGGCCGTCCCCGCCTTCCTCCCGCTCGCCACGGGCGGCACGCTGGCCTCGGGCATCTTCGCGCCCGGGGCGGCCTCCTGGTCCGCTGCGCACGGGGCGGGTGCGCGGCTGGCCCGGGTGGTGGTGAAGGGGGCGGCGGGGCGGCACGTGCTGTGGCTCCCGGTGGACTTGGGGCGCAGCGCCTACCCGCTGCTGGCCTCCTCGGCAGGAGACCCGGTGCTCGAGACGGGCCGCACGGTGGAGGTGCAGTTGCTGCAGCTGGCAGGGATCCAGGAAGGACGCGCGCCGCTGGACGCCCCCGCCCCCTCGCTCCTCGGCCTGCCAACGCTCCTGGAGCGTTATTCGCGGTCCCCCCAGTGAAAGTGTAAGTTTCTGCCACCCATGGCCTTACGCAACGATCCGATCATCGGGATTGATCTCGGCACGACCAACTCCAGCGCGGCCGTGGTCATGGGTGACGGCCAGGTGAAGATCATCCCGTGGAAGGGGATGGACACCGCCATCCCCTCCGTCTTCGCCATTGACGACAAGGGCAACGAGCTCATCGGCCACGACGCCAAGCGCCAGTGGCAGCTGAACCCCCGCAACACCATCTACGGCGCCAAGCGCCTGGTGGGCCGCACCTTCATGAGCGACGTGGTGTCATCCATGTCCCGGGTGGTGCAGTACCCCATCAAGCCCGGCGAGCAGAACGACGTCCAGGTGGAGGCCGCGGGAAAGTCCTTCACCCTGCAGCAGGTCAGCTCCAAGCTGCTGGCGCGCCTGCGCGAGGTGGCGTCGGACTTCCTGGGCTGCCCCATCCGCCGCGCCGTGGTGACCGTCCCGGCGTACTTCAATGACCGGCAGCGCCAGTCGGTCAAGGACGCCGGCAGGCTCATCGGCCTGGAGGTGGTGCGGATCATCAACGAGCCCACCGCCGCGGCGCTCGCCTACGGGATTGGCAAGGGGCTGCGCGAGTCCGTGGTCGTCTACGACCTGGGCGGCGGCACCTTCGACGTCTCCATCATCGAGATCCGGGACCGGGTGTTCGAGGTGAAGGCCACCGGCGGCGACGTGTTCCTCGGCGGGATCGACTTCGACAACGCCATGATCCACCACGTACTGGACCGTTTCCGCGCCGAGAAGGGCGTGGACCTGTCCGGGGACCCGGTGGCCATGCAGCGCATCAAGGATCTCTCCGAGCGCACCAAGATCGATCTCTCCGGGCGGGACTCGGTGCCCTTCAGCGTCCCCTTCGTGGCCATGACGGCGGACTTCCAGCCGCTCAACATCGACTTGACGTTCACGCGCGGGCTGCTCGAGGAGCTGACCCGCGGGCTGGTGGACCGAACCATGGAGATCGTCACCCGCGTTCTGCGCGAGTCCGGCGTGCCGCTCGGCCAGATCGCGGAGGTCATGCTGGTGGGCGGCCAGACGCGCATGCCGCTCGTACAGCGCCGGCTGACGGAGTACTTCGGCATGGTGCCCAGCAAGGGGGTCCACCCGGACGAGGCGGTGGCGGTGGGCGCGGCGCTCTACGCCCACTCGCTGGAGGACGACTCCAACCTGCGCCTGCAGCTGCTGGACGTCATCCCCATGGCCATTGGGCTGGAGGCGGCCAACGGGATGTTTCACGCCGTCTTCCCGCGCAACGCCGCCATCCCCAACGCGCGCCAGCTGCTCGCCACCACCAGCTTTGATGGACAGACGGAGTTGGCCATGCGCATCTACCAGGGGGACCAGCCCGCGGCAGAGTCCAATGATCTGCTCGGCGAGTTCACCTTCTCCGGCATCCGTGCAGCCCCGGCCGGCCAGGCGCAGGTGGAGGTCACCTTCGACGTGAACGTGGAGGGCATCCTCACCATGCGCGCGCGGGACCCGGAGACCGGCGCGCACATGGAAACCACCGTGAGGGTGACGCAGAGCTGACGGCCGCCGCTCAAGCCGACTTCTTCTCCTTGTCCAACGTCAGCACCGGCTGCTCGCGGTGCAGGATCACCCCCTCGGTGATCTTGCACTCCTTGATGCCCTCCCGGTACGGGACGTCGTACATGATGTCCAGCATGGCGTCCTCCATGATGGCGCGCAGGCCGCGCGCGCCGGAGGACCGGCGCATGGCCTCGCGGGCAATGGCCCGGAGCGCCTCGCGCGAGAAGGTCAGCTTCACCTTCTCCATCTCGAACATCTTCTGGTACTGCTTGGTCAGCGCGTTCTTCGGCGCCGTGAGGATGGTGACCAGGTCCTCCTCGCGGAGATCGTTCAGCGTGGCCACCACCGGCAGGCGGCCAATGAACTCGGGGATCATCCCGAACTTCATGAGGTCCTCGGGCTCCGCCAGCTTGAGCAACTCCCCCACGCTGCGCTCCTGCTTGCCCTGGATCTTCGCCCCGAAGCCGAGCCCCTTCTCTCCCACCCGCCGCTGGATCACCTGCTCGATGCCGTGGAAGGCCCCGCCGCAGATGAAGAGGATGTTGGAGGTGTCGACCTGGATGTACTCCTGCTGGTTGTACTTCTTGCCGCCGCGCGGGGTGACGTTGGCCCGCGTGCCTTCGATGATCTTGAGGAGCGCCTGCTGCACCCCTTCCCCGCCCACGTCCCGCGTGGCAGACGGGCTGTCCCCCTTGCGGGCAATCTTGTCTATCTCGTCGATGTAGACGATCCCGCGGGAGGCCTTCTCCACGTCGTAGTCCGCGTTGTGGAGCAGGTTCTGGATGATGTTCTCCACGTCCTCGCCCACGTAGCCGGCCTCGGTGAGCGAGGTGGCGTCCGCAATGGTGAACGGGACGTTGAGGAAGCGGGCGAGCGACTGGGCGAGCAGCGTCTTGCCCGAGCCCGTGGGGCCAATCACCAGGATGTTGCTCTTGGAGATCTCCACCTCCTCCGCGCCGCCCTGCGGCTTGACGCCCGGGCGCGGCTTCTGCGACGCCTTGCGCTGGTAGATGCGCTTGTAGTGGTTGTACACCGCCACGGCGAGCACCTTCTTCGCCGTGTCCTGGCCGATGACGTAGTCATCCAGGAAGACCTTGATCTCCGCCGGCGTGGGCAGCGCCACCTGGGGCTTGCTGTCCTCGCGCTCGGTCTCCTCGACCATGATGTCATTGCAGAGCTTGATGCACTCGTCGCAGATGTAGACGGTGGGGCCCGCAATGAGCTTGCGCACCTCGCGCTGCGACTTGCCGCAGAACGAGCAGGACAGGTTGACGTGGTGCTCCTTCTTCACTGCGCCGCCTCCAGGCCCCCAGCGGGCCACTCACGCCTCCATCCTAACAGCCCCCGGCCCCCTTCTCACCTTCCCGGTGCCTCAGGGTACGCACGGCGTGACACGGGAGCCCACGCCACCGCTCCAACCGTCAACCACCGGACGCCGCACGCCCCTTCGCCCGTCCCGCCCCTGCCAGCGCCTCCAGCTCCTCCGCCAGCTCGGACGCCCGCTGCAGGACCCCCCCGGGCACCGCCCCGGACGCCTGCAACTCCCCCGCCAGCTTCCGCGCCGCGGCGGCAAACCGGCGCAGTGTGAGGTCCTCCGGGGGCGGAGGGCGGGGAAATCGCTCCACCAGCTCCCGCTTCAGCTCGGCCGCCGGCCGCGCCGGGTCCCAGATGCTGTCCCGCACCGCCGTGTACTCCGCCTCGGACAGCTGCCCGCGCTGCTCCGCCTCGGCCAGCACCTCCACCACCTCGAACGCGGGGACGCGCTCCTGGAAGTCCTCCGCCTCCATCACCCTGGGCTCGTGCCGGGCGAGGAAGCTGAACGAGCGCGTCAACTTCTCCACGGTGGCCTTGCGGAGGTGCAGTTCTTTGCTGCAGTAGGACTCGAAGGACTCGAACCCCCACCCCTTCCAAGCCCCGTCGTCTCGAACGCGGACGAGCAGCTTGCCCATCTCGGCCCACGTGGCCTTGAACCGCTTGCTCGCCTGGAGGACCTGCTGGCGGAGGGAACCGGGAGGGACGTTCTGGGGATCGGTCGCCATGGCGGGCGCCCTTTTCGCCCGTCCCTACCCCTGCTGTCCAATCCTGAACGACAGGCTCACCGTGGCCTGCTCGCCGGGGTACGGCTTGAAGGGCCACTTGCGCAGCTCCCGCAGCAGGCACTCCGGCAGCGGCCCTCCCTGGAAGGACGGGTGGTCCACCCACACCTTGTTCACCTTGCCGTCGTTCCCGATGACGAACTCGATGGGAATTTTCGCCGACAGGCCGGGGCGCCGCTCCGCCTCCGCCACGAGGCAGCCGTGGAGGGTCTTCTTGTGGGCAGACACCACGAGGTTGATGCTGTTCCGGTCGAACTGGCCGGTCTGCAGGCCGTCCGAGTCCGGCCCGTCCTCGCGCCGGCCCGTGGAAGGGCGCGCAGCGGGCGGGGGGCTCGTCACCGGGGCAGGCGCCTTCTGGGGGGACTCCTGCCGGGCGAGCTCCGCGGGCACAGGCCTCTCCGCCGGCTTCTTTACGCCGGGGGCGGGGGCCACGTACGGAGACTCCACCATGTCTCCCTGCGCGTCCTGGACGCGGGCAGGGGCCACCCGGACATTCTCCAGGGACACGTCGAGCCCGCTGTAGGCGGCCGACGCCGGGTTCTTGAAGGGGTTGTCCAGGGCGAGCCAATGCCCACCGGCGAAGGCGAGCGCCGCAGCGAGCGCCACGCCCCCGGCCCAGAGGGCCGTCCGGCGCGCCCGCGTCCTGTTGCGCCGGTCCGCCTCGGCCTCCAGCTCCTGCCGGACCTTGGCCCGCACCGCGGCGCGGGCCACGTCCCTGCGGAACGCCTCCACCTCGCCG
>VGRA01000260.1 GCA_016875515.1 Deltaproteobacteria bacterium
CGAGGACGTGACAGATATTGTCCTCAACCTGAAGGAGGTCCTCCTCCGGATGCACGGCAACGACACCAAGACGCTCCGGATCGAGGCGGAGGGTCCTAAGGAGGTCAAGGCCGGGGACATCATTGCGGACGCGGACGTGGAGATCCTCAACCCGGGCCACCACATCTGTACCATCAGCGAGGGTGGCAAGGTGCGGATGGAGCTGACGTGCCGCCGCGGGCGCGGGTATGTGCCGGCCGCGAACAACAAGGTCGCCGGCAGCCCCATTGGCACCATCCCGGTGGACAGCCTTTTTTCTCCCATCCGCAAGGTGAACTACCAGGTTACGAACGCGCGCGTGGGCCAGCAGACGGACTACGACAAGTTGACGCTTGAGGTGTGGACCAACGGCGCCCTGACCCCGCAGGACGCGGTGGCTTTTGCGGCGAAGATCATCAAGGAGCAGCTGACGGTCTTCATCAACTTCGACGAGACCGAGGAGCCGATGTTCGTGGCTGCCCCGAAGGAGGAGGGCAAGATGAATGAGAACCTCTTCCGGTCCGTGGATGAGTTGGAGCTTTCTGTCCGCTCGGCCAACTGCCTGCAACAGGCCAACATCAAGACCATTGGCGACCTCGTGCAGAAGTCCGAGGCCGAGATGCTGAAGACGAAGAACTTCGGCCGGAAGTCCTTGAAGGAGATCAAGGAGATCCTGGCGGAGATGGGGCTGGGGCTCGGGATGAAGCTCGAGAACTGGCCCCCGCGGACGGTCCCTGCCGCGCAGCCCGGGTCCAACGGCGGGGCGGCGTAAGGCCTCTCCGTCTCACCAAAACGCGGCGTGCAGGAGCCCAGTTCCCGCACGCCGCTTCCCGAGCGGTACCTCGCACGGCCGCCGGTTCATGAAAGGAAGCAGTCCATGCGTCACCACGTTGGAAGCCGTAAGCTGCATCGTACCACTCCGCACCGCCTCGCCATGTTGGCGAACATGGTGACCTCGCTGCTCGAGCATGAGGCCATCCGCACCACCGCCCCCAAGGCGAAGGAGGCCCGCAAGGTGGCCGAGCGGATCATCACGCTCGCCAAGCGTGGTGGCCTGGCCAACCAGCGCCTCGCGGCTCGTACCATCCGGAACAAGGACGTGCTCGCCAAGGTGTTCGGCGACCTGAAGAAGCGGTACGAGTCCCGCGCCGGCGGTTACACCCGGATGATCCGCCTGGGGCACCGCCAGGGCGACGCCGCGGAGATGGTCCTGCTGGAGCTGGTGGACCGCCCCGCCGCAGCTGCAGAGCCCAACGCAGACGCGCCGAAGGCCTGAGTCACACCTGTCAGATCCCGATGAGCGCGGGCGCCCCGGAGAAGTCTCCGCGGGCGCTTCGCCTTTTCAGGGAACCCGCAGGGCCTCGAGTGCCTGGGCAGCGGCGGCGTTGTCGGGCTGTGCTTCAAGCACCTTGTTGATCCACCGTTCTGCCTCGGCACGGTGCGCCGTCCGCTCGGTTGCGTTCCGCGCAGCGCGGCTGCGCTCGGTATGGAGCTGGCCCATCCTGAGTTGGAGATCCGGGCTGTCGGGGGTGAGCACCAGGGCGCGCTGGAGCGCGGCGTCCGCCGCGGGGAAGTCGCCTTCCAATTGCATGACCAGCGCAAGCCTCGAGTGGCTGCCGGGGCTGTCGTGGAGAAGGTGAGTCAAGATCCGGAAGCAGCGGAGCGCGGTGGCGGTGTCACCGCGAGAGAGCGCGAGATCGCCCAACCTCATCCATGCGTCGTCCAGGAGCGGATCTCGCTCGAGTGCGCGCTCGAGCGACTCGCGTGCGGCCTGGTCCCGCTGGCGCCCTTGCCACAGCACCGCGAGGTACTGGTGCGGGCGGGCGTCCCCGGGAGAGAGCTCCGCGGCGCGGCGGAACTCGTCCACCGCCCTGCCGGCGTCGTCCAGCCGGTGGAACGCGAGCCCCAGCAGTGCGTGTGCACCGCCAAGGTCCGGGTACTCCAGCAGCAGTTCCTCCAGCGCAACAATGGCCTGCTGAGGCGAGTCCGAGGCGTTCAGCCACTGCATCGCCTGCTCGAGCCGCGGAACGGCTGCACGGGGCACTCCCTGCATCGGGTGGTGGATGAGCGCGGAGAGTGCTCGCGCGGTCTTCACCTCGCGGGGAGACGGTGCCTGTTCCACCGCGGACCGGAGGGCCTGGACAGCTTCTCGGTGGCGACCGTTGCGGTGGTAGGCCTTGGCCAGTGGCAGGTACCGCCCAGCGTGGGCAGGTGAGAGGGAAACGGCCCGCTCGAGAGACGTGAGCGCTTCCCGGTCCTGCTCGGACTCCAGCAGCGCCACGCCGAGCCGGTGGTGCAGTTCCGGCTCGGCGGGGGCGAACGAGAGCGCTGCGCGGAACTCCTCCAACGCTGCCGGGACATCCCGGGCACGGGAGAACAGTGCGAGTCCGCGGGTGTAGTGGCCCACCGCGCTACCGCCTGCCGTGTTGGCCACCAGTTGGTCCACCCGGCCAGCCCGCACCCAGGCCTCGGCCCGCAGGCGCGCCAGGTCCAGGTCCGAGGGGGACTCCGCTGCCAGCGTGTCCAGCAAGGGGAGCGCCTGCGCCGGATCCTGCTCCAGCAGCAACTGCGCCTGCTGGCGCGCAGAGAGTGGCTGGCCCGGTGACCGGGGCGCGAGACAGCCGGTGGTCAGCAGGAGGGCGCCGAGCCCCAGCGCGGCGACCCTCATGGGGCCTTGCCCTGGGCACGGCCAATGCCCTCGTAGCCCTGGGCGGCAATGGCATCCTCGCGGTCGCCCCCCTTGCCGCCGAGCGCGAGCGACTGGTCGATGATGACGTTGCGGACGTCCCGGATGAGTTCGTCCCGGCGCGAGATGCCATAGGCCGAGGCGTCAATGGGGGCGCCGATCTTCACGTGGATGGGGCCGGGGTGGATCTGCCAGCTGTTCTTGGACATGGCCCTGCCGGAGCCCTCTATCGTCACGGGACAGATGGCGACCCCGGCGCGGACAGCGAGTGAGAAGGGGCCCTTCTTGAAGGGGAGCACCGTCTGGTCCGGCGAGCGGCTGCCCTCCGCGTACATGATAAGGCTGGTGCCGGCACGAATCCGGGCGGCGGCACGTTCCAGCGATTCGACGGCCTTCCGGCTGTTGCCGCGGTCGATGAGGATGTGCCGTGCCATCCAGAGGTACTGGCCGACCAAGGGGACCCAGCGGAGCTGGCTCTTGGCGACCACGCGGAAGTTGACCGGCAGCGCGGCGAAGAGGGCGGGGATGTCCGCGGTGGACTGGTGGTTGGAGACGTAGATTGTGGGGCGGGCTGGGTCCACGTTCTCCACCCCGTGGACGTGCAGCGTGATCCCGCCAATGCGGAGCAGCCCCCGGGCCCATGGGCCGCGCGCGACGCGGATGGACAGGGTCCCGTCCCACGAGACGAGCAGGGACAGGATCGCCACGGGGAACAGCAGGGCGGTCCAGGCGGTGACCGCGGCGTAGTAGGCGAGCGGGCGAATCATGGCGCGGGCGACTCCTACCGCGCGGGCCCCGCGAGGGCAACGACGGAGGCCGGGTGGCCAGGTCGGCTGGAGGGCATGCACGGAGCGCCCGCGTGCGGCCGTGGCTTCCCGGGCGCCTTTGGGTGTAGAAGCCGGCTCCTCGTGCGCAAGCGCAAGTTCATCGCGATCGCGGGCAACATCGGGGCGGGGAAGACGGAACTCACGCACTTCCTCTGCCGCAAGTACGGGCTCACGCCCTTCTTCGAGCCGAACGATGCGAACCCGTACCTCGAGGAGTTCTACAAGGACATGAAGACCTGGGCGTTCCGTTCCCAAGTCTTCTTCCTGGCCCACAAGTTCCGGCTGCACCAGGAACTGGACCGGCAGACCGGGACGTTGGTGCAGGACCGCACCCTGTACGAGGACGCCGAGATCTTCGCCAAGAACCTGCACCGCCAGCGCTTCATGGACGCGCGGGATTGGGGGCTGTACCTGGAACTGTACGGAGCCATGAAGGCCACGCTTCAGCCGCCAGACCTGATGATCTACTGCAGGTGTCCCGTCCGGACGCTGAAGGCGCGGATCCGGTTGCGCGGGCGTGCGATGGAGAAGGACATCCCCACGCGGTACCTGCAGCGTCTCAACGCGCTCTACGAGGAGTGGTTCGAGGGGTACGATCTCTCTCCCGTGCTGACCCTCCCCACCGACAAGCTCGACTACCTGACCAACCTCGTGGACCGGGTGGACCTGTTCCGCCAGATCGAGAAGCACCTGTGAAGGTCATCTTCATCCTGGCGGCGGCCGAGGCGGACCCGGTCACCGCAGAGCAGCTGGAGGAGATCATCGAGGCAGACGAGCTGGAGGTGGCGCCCCTGCCAGACGGGAGGGGGTTCAGCGTCACCTCAGACGGCCAGGTGGTGGAGATCCGCCGCGAGCAGACCGCGGGCGAGCTGCACCTGCCGCCGAAGCTGGTGACCGGGACCGAGGCGGCCAAGCAGGCGCTCCGCGAGGCGCGGAGCGTGTACCGGCTGTCGGTGAACCAGGGCGGGGACCAGCCCTCGGTGGCGGTGTTCGAGGCGCTTTGGTGCGCGCGCGCACTCATGTCCGTGGTGACGGGGGTGCTCCTGGACGTCTCTGCCTTCAAGCTGCACGAGCCCGGGGACGTGGCGGAGATCACCGAGCTCGAGTTCGACATCCGGGACCACGTGACGCTCCACGCGGTGGAGGCCGCGGAGGGGGATGTCTGGATCCATTCTCACGGGATGGACAAGTTCGGAGCCCGGGACCTGGAGGCCTTCCACTTGAAGCAGGAGGATCTCCCTGCGGTAGAGACCTTCTTCCACCAGCTTTGTACGGACCTGGCGTTTGGCCAGGGGCCGGAGCCGGGGGCCTTGGTGGAGACCGGGGAGGGGGATGGATTCAGGCTCCAACCTTCCGAGTCTGCCCGCGCCAAGTTGCTTGGACTGGGCCTGGACTTCTTCGAGGGGCACGAGGGGGCGTATTTCACCATCGTGTCCGCGGACGGGC
>VGRA01000261.1 GCA_016875515.1 Deltaproteobacteria bacterium
CCGGCATGCCGGAACAGCAGGAACGTGGGGATGCCGAACAGCGCGTAGCGGCGGGCCAGCGCCATGTGCGCGTAGGCGTTCACCTTCACCAGCCGCACCTTCGCCCCGTCCAGCTCCGGGAGCAGCCCCGGCAGCTCCCGGGCGAACACCTCGCAGTTGGGGCAGTCCGGCCCCCAGAAGTAGGCCACGAGCAACCGGCGGTCCCCGTCCGAAAGCAGCGCGTCGAACGCGGGCGGGTCCGCGACCAGGATGTCGGAGGGAAGCACCGGCCGGCCACTAACCTCCCCGGGCGGCCGCCGCAGTGTCATGGTGGGGCCACATGTTGAAGGCCATTCCATTGGGCGGGCTGGGCGAGGTGGGGCTGAACGCCCTGGTGTTCGGCTGGGGCGACGACCTGGTGCTCGTGGACGCGGGGCTCATGTTCCCGCGCGAGCCGCTGCCGGGGGTGGACCTGGTCCTCCCGGACTTCACCTGGTTGCAGCAGCACGCCCACCGGCTGAAGGCCGTCTTCGTCACGCACGCGCACGAGGACCACCTGGGCGCCCTGCCCTTCCTGCTGAAGGACCTGCAGGTGCCCGTCTACGCGCCGCCCTTCGCCCGCGCCCTGCTGCGCCACAAGCTGGACGAGGAGGACGTGGACGCCGAGGTGCGGGACATCGGCCCGGGGGAGTCGGTGCAGCTGTCAGACACCTTCTCCATCCAGCCGGTGCGGATGTGCCACTCGGTGCCGGACGCGCTCGGCTTCATCCTCCGCACGCCGTTGGGGAACGTGGTGCACACCGGGGACTGGAAGCTGGATCCCGCCCCCATTGAAGGGTGGACGACGGACTTGGAGACGCTGGAGCGGGCCGGCCACGAGGGGGTGGTGGCGCTGTTCTCGGACTCCACCAACGCGGAGGTGTCCGTCCACACGCCATCCGAGCAGGTGGTGGGGGAGGCGCTCGAGCGGGCCTTCACCGAGGCGCCGGGGCGGCTCGTCGTCTCCCTGTTCGCCTCGCAGGTGGGGCGCATCCGCCGGGTGATGGAGCTGTGCCAGCGGACGGGGCGCAAGCTGCTCGTCTCCGGGCGGACGCTGGAGCGCAACCTCCAGCTGGCCGAGTCCACCGGCCACATCCGCATTCCGGACGGCCTGCGCGTGCACCGGGACGACGCCGGCTACCTGCCGCCGCGGCACCTGTGCATCCTGGCCGGCGGCTCGCAGGCGGAGAGCCGCGGCCACCTGGTGCAGATGACGGGGGAGAGCTTCCCGCTGCGCTTCGAGCCGGGGGACACGGTGGTGCTGTCCGCGCGCGCCATCCCCGGCAACGAGACGGCGGTGAGCCACCTGGTGGACCGGATGGTGAGCATGGGGGCGAAGGTGCTCTACCCGCGCACCGTCCCGGACATCCACGTCTCCGGCCACGCGAGCGCGGTGGAGCAGGCGGCGCTCATCCGGGCGGTGCGGCCGCGCAACTTCGTCCCCATCCACGGCGAGGCTCGGATGCTCCACCGCCACCTGGAGACGGCCCGGGCGGCCGGCGTGCGCGAGCAGGGGCTGCTGCTCGCCGAGGACGGGGACGTGCTCTCCTTCCCGGGCGGAGACGTCCGCAAGGACGGGCGGGTGCCGGTGGGACGGCTGTACCGGAGCCGGGAGGGGGGCTCGGACATTGACGCGGCGGCGCTCAAGGAGCGGGCGCAGCTGGCCCACGGGCTGGTGGTGGCCACGGTTGCGCTCGAGCGGGCCACAGGGCGGATCCTGGCGGGGCCGCTGCTGTACGGGCGGGGCATCACGTCGGACGAGGCGCGCAGCGTGGAGCAGGGGCTCGCCACGGTGCAGGCGGACTTTGCCGAGGCCACGGCCGGGCTGCGGGGGGACGACGCCCACGTGCGCGAGCAGTTGGTGGCCTCCGTGAGGCGGCTGTTCAAGGCCCACGGCCACCGGCGCCCCTCCGTGCTGCCCGCGGTGCTGAAGCTCTGATAAGGGGGTGAATGCCATGCCCTCGTTCGACGTCGTCTCGAAGATGAACCTGCAGGAGCTCGACAACGCGCTCAACCAGGCGCGCAAGGAGATCTCCACGCGCTACGACTTCCAGGGCAGCAACACCGTGCTGGAGCTGGCGCCGGACCAGAAGTCCGTGCTGCTGAAGACCAAGGACGTGCAGAAGCTGAATGCCACGCGGGAAATTGTCCTGCAGAAGCTGTCCAAGCGGGGCATCTCGCTGCTGGGAATCACCGTGGGCGAGGTGGACACCGCGGCGCTGGGACAGGTGAAGCAGGTGCTCACCTTCCAGCAGGGCATCCCGGTGGAGAAGTCCAAGGAGCTGGTGAAGAAGCTCAAGGACAGCAATCTCAAGGTGCAGGGCTCCATCCAGGGGGACTCGCTGCGGGTGACGGGCAAGAGCAGGGACGACCTGCAGGCCGCCATTGCCCTGTTCCGGCAGGCGCAGGGGCAGCTGTCCATCGACATGCAGTTCGACAATTTCCGGGACTGACGGGACGCAGGGGGGAGACGCACATGGTGTCGTGGATGCTCGTGGCGGTGCTGGCAGGTTCCGGCGAGGTGAGGGCGAAGCCGGTCCCGGCCGCCGGCGGCGCGCCGGTGGTGGACGGGAAGCTGAAGGAGTACGGGGGCGCGGCGGTGGTGAAGCCCATTGGCACCGTGCCGGGGGACCCCAACTTCGTGGCCCGCGTGGCCTGGAAGAAGGACACCATCTACGTGGGCGTGGAGCTCACGCAGCTGTCGACGGAGATGGCGGAGCAGCTCCAGCTGTCGCTGTTCTTCCCGGGCGCCGGCACCACCGCGCGCGGCCACGTCCACCGCTTCGGGCTGGAGGGAAAGCTGCCTGCGCCGGAGGGGGCGGTGGTGTACGCAGATGCGCAGGTGAAGGCGGCCACGGAGAAGACGGCCAAGGGCTACAACGTGGAGGTGGGCATCCCCGCCGCGGCGCTGCCGCGCTTCCATGCCACGGAACCCCTGGAGTTGGAGCTGTGCGTGACGGTGGGGCGCGTCTCCTCGTGTCACGGCATGACGCCGCTCGAGCCGCTCAAGCTGCCGGACGAATTCCGCAAGGGGCTGAAGCTGGGGCAGCCCGAGCGCGTGCTGGCCCTGGAGTCCGTGCCCGCCGGCTGGGTGGGGTTCGCGGAGCTGTACCGGCCGTTCTGGCTGTCCGGCAGCAAGCCGGTCACCCGGGAGATGCTGGCGGGCCTGTTCGACCGGACGGTGGAGGATCCTGCGGCCATCGGCGTGAACATCCCCACCTCCCTGGCAGTGGAGGGCTTCCCGCTGGTGGGGGTGGTGACGGGGCAGAACCCGTACGAGGCGAAGGGCAAGTGCAACGGGGACGTGGAGCTGCGGGTGTCCCTGTACAAGGTGGACGGGAAGCAGGCCCACCGCGTGCTGGACTGGCCGGTGGCCACCTGCCAGCTGGGGCGGGCCACGGCCGTGGAGATGGAGAAGGACACGCTGAGCATTGGCTACAGCAATGGTCCGGTGACGCAGTTCACCTGGACGGTGGACCACTTCGAGCGGACGGAGCTGGGCAACCGCTGAGCCCAAGCACGCCGGGGCGAAGTGCGGTAGGAATCCGCGCCATGGCATCGAAGAAGTCGAAGTCGCTCTACATGATGACCCTGGGCTGCCCGAAGAACCGGGTGGACTCGGAGGTCATGCTCGGGACGCTGTCGAAGAAGGGCTACGCGCTGGTGGATGACCCGGCGGAGGCGGAGGTCATCGTCGTCAACACCTGCGCCTTCATTGGCCCGGCGAAGCAGGAGTCCATCGACAACATCCTGGAGCTGGCCGAGTACAAGAAGTCCGGCGCGTGCAACACGCTGGTGGTGACGGGCTGCCTCACCCAGCGCTACCCCGGGGAACTGCAGCAGGAGTTCCCGGAGGTGGACCACTTCCTGGGCACCTCTGCGTACGCGCAGATTGGGGACCTGCTTGCGGCGGAGGCCTCCCCGCGCGCGGTCATCCCGGACCCGGACTACATCCACGACAGCAAGACGCCGCGGGTCAACTCGTCCCCGTCGTACACGGCGTACCTGAAGATCTCCGAGGGCTGCGACAACGCCTGCGCCTTCTGCATCATCCCCACGCTGCGCGGCGGCCAGCGGAGCCGGCCCATCGCGGACATCGTGGCGGAGGCGGAGAAGCTGGCCCGGGACGGCGTGGTGGAGCTGAACCTGGTGGCGCAGGACCTGACCGCCTACGGACATGACTTGCCGGGCAGGCCGAAGCTGCACGAGCTGCTGAAGGCGCTGTGCCAGGTGGACGTCCGGTGGATCCGCCTGCACTACGCCTACCCGCGCGTCTTCCCGGACGAGCTGGTGGAGGTGATGGCCACCGAGCCCAAGATCGCCCGGTACCTGGACATGCCGGTGCAGCACGCGTCCGACAAGCTGCTGCTCAGCATGAAGCGCGGCCGGGACTCGGTGTTCCTCAAGAAGTTGCTCTCGAAGCTGCGCGAGCGGGTGCCGGGCCTGGTGATGCGCACCTCGCTCATCGTGGGGCTGCCCGGGGAGACAGAGGAGGACTTCGAGCTGCTCAAGGCGTTCGTGAAGGAGCAGCGGTTCGAGCGGCTGGGGGTGTTCCAGTACTCGGACGAGGAGGGCACGGCCGCCTACGACATCCAGCCGAAGGTGCCCAAGCGGACCATCGAGCGGCGGTGGCGGGAGATCATGGCCATCCAGAAGCGCATCAACCGCGAGCAGAACAAGAAGCTCGTGGGGCAGCGCATCCAGGTGCTCGTCTCCGGCACGCCGGAGGAGACGAAGGACCTCCTGGTGGGCCGCCACGAGGGGCAGGCGCCGGACATCGACGGGCAGGTGTACATCAACGACGGGCTGGCCTACCCCGGTGAGATCGTCACCGTGGAGGTGACCGAGGCGCACGACTACGATCTCGTGGGCCGCGTGGTGGAGCGCCCGGACCCCAAGAAGCGCAAGCACGCGGCACGCCCGCCACCGATGACGGTGTCCT
>VGRA01000262.1 GCA_016875515.1 Deltaproteobacteria bacterium
TGGCGGGACTCGATGCCCATCTTGAGCGTGGCCGTGGACGAGGGGCAGCCGGCGCACGAGCCAGTCATGTGCAGGTACACGGTGCCGCCCTCCACGCGGTCCAGCGTGATGTCACCGCCGTCCTGCGCCACGGCGGGGCGGATCTCCGCGTCCAGGATCTCCTGGATGCGCGCCTGCACCGAGCCGTCCGAGGCCACCGAGCGCTGCAGCGCCCCCTCGTTCACCGCGGGGAGGTCCGCCCCGAGGTGCTCGCTGAGCGTGGCCATCACCTGGTCGTTCACCTCATCCCACTCGCCCAGGTCCCCCTTGGTGATGGTGACGAACGTGGTGCCCACCATCACCGCGACGACACCGGTGATGTCCATCAACTTCACCGCGAGCGGGCTCTTCTCCTCCGCCGCTTCCCGCGTGGCCATGTTGACCGCGCCGGACGGCAGGAGCCGCCGGTCGACGACGTACTTCAGCGTGCTGGGGTTGGGGGTCCACTCGAGCTGGATGTTGACGGCGGCCATGGGGTGCGGTGTCTCCTTCGTGCTCCACGCATAAAAGCAGCGGGCGGAAATGGCAACCCGGGCTGCTACCGTCTCACGTCCCGTGAAACTTCCCCTGCTGCTGGCGCTCGGCGCCACGTTCTCCGCTGCCGCCGCCCCACCCACCGCCTGGGTCGCCCCCTTCAAGGGGAAGACCGGCCCCTCCGTCCGCGCGCAGGTGGCCGAGCGGGTGTGCGCCCTGGCCGCATGCGTGGAGAAGTCCCGCGCGACGAAGGCCGACTTCACCGTCCAGGGAAACGTCTCCGGGGACAAGAAGAAGTACCGCGTGACGCTGGACCTCACCCCCCGGGGGAAGAAGAAGCCGTCCTGGCGCAAGACCTGGGGCGTCACCTCGGACGGCAAGGGACTCGCGGATCCGGACAAGGCGCTCTCGGGGCTGCTCGGGGCCATGGGGCTGGAGGCGGGAGCGCCCCGCGCCGCCCCGGCCGTGGCGGCGCTCCGCTCCCCGGACACCACCGCCGCGCCTGAGGAGAAGCGGCGCGAGCGCGTGTTCACCCCGCTGGACCTGGGCGGCGGCGAGGCGCCGCGCGCATCCGAAGAGGCGCCCCCGGCTGCCCCCCCCCCCACGCCCGGTGCCCCGCGTTCCACGTTTCCGGCAACTCAGGTGACCTCCGCCGCGCCGCGCGCCCATGCGCCGTGGGTGGAGGTGCAGGTCGGCACGGAGGTGCTGACGCGGCAGTTCGCCTACGCGGACCTTCAGATTGCGAACCTCCGCGCCTTCCGGGCGCTCGCCATCGTGATGCCGTCGGTGCAGGCGCAGGTGCGGCCGCTGGCGGCCTCGGGCGGATGGCCGTCCCGGCTCCGGCTGGAGGGCGGCTTCGCCACCTCGGTGGGGCTCCGCACCAGCATCTCCAGCCGCACGGTCACCTACCCCTCCTCGGTAACCCGCTTGGACGGGGGCCTGCGCGCGGACGTGCTGGGCACCCCGGGCTCAGCCGGACTGGGGCTCGAGGCCTTCGCCGGCTACCGGTCCCACGCCTTCACGGTGGGGAAGGCCAGTGACCAGAGCGTGCTGGAGGGGCTGGTGGGCCCGGCCTACTCGGCCCTCCGCGCCGGCGTGGCGGGGCGCTGGGGCTTCGGGCGCGTCGGCGCGTTTGCGGAGCTCGCCGCCCTGCCGCTGCTCGGGACCGGGGAGCTGCAGGCCACCTACTTCGCGCGCACCGCCGGGTTCGGGCTGGAGGGGATGGTCGGCGCGGACGTGGGGCTCTTGCCGTGGCTGGGACTGCGGCTGGCGGGGCAGGCCACCCACTACGGGACCACCTTCACCACCGCCGCCACGGACGCCTACCTCGCCGACGGCGCGAGCGACCTCTACGCCGGCGCAACGGCAGCCCTGCGGGCTTCTTTCTAGGCTAGTGTCCCGACGCATGAACCCTTCACGCCTGTTGGTGCTCGCCACCGCGCTCGGCGCATCCGTTGCAGTGGCGCAGAGCGCGCCCGCTGCCCCCGCCGCTCCCAGGCCCGCCGCGAAGTCCGCTCCTGCCGCCGCCCCCGCCGCCTCGAAGCCCGCTGCCGCCGCTGCGGCCCCCGCTGCCCCCGCGGTGGTCACGGCACCTGCCGGCACCCCGAAGGTGTTGGTGGTCCCCTTCAAGGGCCTGAAGAACGCGGCCGGCGTGCAGAAGCAGCTGACGGACGTGCTGTGCGCCCGCGCCGCCTGCATCGAGGCGCCCAAGCCCGTGGCCAAGGGGCAGCCCAAGCCGCCCAGTCCGGATTTCGTGGTGATGGGCCAGCTGTCCGCCAAGAAGGGCCAGGGGCAGCTCCTCCTCACGGTCGCCCCGGCCATCCAGCCCGGCAAGCCCCCCGCGCCGCCCGTCTACAAGCAGCCGGTGCCCCTCTCCGCGGACCTCTCCTCGCTGGAGAACCTGGACAATGTCTCCGAGGCGGTGGAAGTGGCCATGGGCTTCCCGCGGCCCCCGCCGCCGCCCCCGCCGCCCCCTCCCCCGCCGCCTGAGCCCGAGCCGGTGGTGGAGGCGCCGCCGCCGCCGCCGGTGGTGGAGAAGCAGGAGGAGTCCCCCCCGCTCGTGGTGGCCGCCGTGGGCGCGGACCTCATCACCCGCAACTGGGGCTACGCGGGGTTGAAGCTCGACAACCTGCGCGGCTACCGGGCGCTGCTGGTGCCCATGCCCTCGGTGCACGTGCAGCTGTTCCCCCTGGCGCGCCTGGGCAACGCGGCCCTCGCGGGGCTGGGGCTGGAGGGCGGCTACGCCCTGTCGGTGGGCCTGGGCTCGGTGGATTCCAGCGGGACCAACTTCCCCACCACCGTCACCCGGCTGGACGCGGGCCTGCGCTACCGCAGCCCGGGGCTGCTGGACGACAAGCTCGCCCTCTCCGTCTTCGGCGGCTACCGCGTGGAGGGGTTCAAGGTCTCCGGCGCGCAGGGCAAGACGCTCGAGGGGCTCCCCAACCCCACCTACTCCTCGGCGCGGGGTGGACTGGGGGTCCGTTACCGGTTCGGCTCGGTGAGCGCGTTCCTGGAGGCCGCCGCGCTGTACGTCCTCAACACCGGCGAACTCCAGAAGGCGTACTTCCCCGACACCACCGGGCTCGGGCTGGAGGGCGAAGTGGGTGCGGACATCAAGCTCACGCCGCTGCTGGGCTTCCGCGTGGCCGCACACGCCACCCGCTACGCGCTCACCTTCAAAACGAAGGACACGGACCCCTACATCGCCTCCTCCGCCGTGGACCTCTACGCCGGCGGCCGGCTGGCGCTGCTCTTGACGTTCTAGGGACGCGCCAAGCGGGGTCAGCAGTCACCATGAATGCACGGTCCCGGCCGGTGAGCGTGCGCGTGCTGCGCGCGGTGGAAGAGGTCCCCGCCGCCGCGTGGAACGCGCTGCTGGACGACGCCGCCCGCCCATTTCTGGACCACCGCTACCTCTCCGCGCTGGAGGAGTCCGGCACCGCCGCCCACAACGGCTGGCACGCGCGGCACGTGGCGCTGTTCCGCGGCAGGACGCTGCTGGCCGCCGCCCCCGCGTACCTGAAGCAGCCGGGCGCCGGCGAGTTCGTGGACGACTCGCTGTGGGACCTGGCCAGCCGCAGGCTGGGGCTGCCGTGGCACCCCAAGCTGGTGCTCGGCCTTCCCTTCACCCCCATCACCGGCCGCCGCCTTCTGGTGGGCGCCGGGGAGGACGGGCCTGCGCTGCGTGGAGGCCTGCTGCAGGCGGCCGAGGCCCTGGCGCGCGAGCTGGGGCTCTCCTCCCTCCACGCCCACTTCCATTTGGAGGAGGAGTCCGCCGCGTTCGAGGCGGAGGGGTACGTGCCGCGGCTGGGGGTGCAGTACCACTGGCTCAACGAGGGCTACGGGGCGCCGGAAGAGTTCCTCGCGCGCTTCCGCTCCTCGCGGCGCAACCAGCTGCGACGCGAGCGGCGCGCGGTGGCCGAGGCCGGCGTGGAGCTGCGCACCCTGCGGGGCCCGGAGCTGTCTGCCACCCCCGGTTCGCTCTTCCAGCTGTACGCCGGCACGGCACGCCGCAACGGCTCCGTGCCCTACCTGACCGAAGGCTTCTTCGCCCGGCTGGTGCGGGACATGCCTGAGGAGCTGGAGCTGGTGGAGGCCCGGCGCGGCGGCGACCGCATTGCGGCGGCGCTCAACATTTGCGGGCCCTCGGCGCTGTACGGCCGTTACTGGGGATGCGTGGAGGACCTTCCCTTCCTGCACTTCGCGGTGTGCCTGTACCACCCGGTGGACGACTGCATCCGCCGCGGGGTGCAGCGCTTCGAGCCGGGGGCGGGCGGCGAGCACAAGCTGGCGCGCGGCTTCACCCCGGTGCTCACCCGCTCGGCACACCGGCTGCTGCACGCCCCGCTGGCCGCCCGGGTGGCCCGCAGCCTCGCCGCCGAGCGCGCCGCCATCCTGTCAGGGCTGCCCGCTTGGCGTATAGACAGTGGACTCAAGCAGACGAGCTGACCGCCATGCCCCTCCCGTACGAGAACGACCCCGACTCCGGCGTCGTCACCGAGTCCAAGCCGAAGCAGAAGCTGCAGAAGCCCCGGATGTTCAAGGTGCTCCTGCACAACGACCACTACACGACGCGAGAGTTCGTGGTGAGCATCCTGCGCGAGGTATTCCACAAGACGATGAACGAGGCCACGCGCATCATGCTGCACGTCCACACCAACGGGATGGGCGTGGCGGGCGTGTACACGCGGGACGTGGCCGAGACGAAAATCCGCCAGGTGGAGCAGCGCGCACGGGAAGAGGAGCACCCGCTGCGCCTGTCCATGGAACCCGAGGACGACTGACATGGCTGGACCGACCATTGCGCAGGAACTGCAGGACACGGTGCTCCGCGCCGTGGAGGAAGCGCGCACCTTGCGCCACGAGTACCTTACGCTCGAGCACCTGCTGCTCTCCATGTGCCTGGGGGGCAAGGGCAAGGAGGTGCTGAAGGGCTGCGGGGCGGA